>NZ_JCAKMZ010000015.1:0-76856 GCF_059515865.1 Acinetobacter sp. CY73
TATTGCTTCTTCCATTGAGGTAGGAACCATTCAAATACAGCACGACTTAATTTACAGGCTTGTCTGTAAAGAAAACTCTTTTTTTACGCGTCCATCCCATCTTATTAAGGGCTTTTAAAATGACATGGTAACCAACGGTATAACCGAATTGTTGTTCAAACAGAGGGACAAGATCTTTCGCCTGAGTAAACGGTGTATTTTTTACGAAGTGCTCAAAGGCTTGAAGATCTCGAATCCTCGAAGGGCGTCCTGCATTTTGAGGTTTAGGCTGTTTGAGCTGACCAGTTTGCTGTTCGAGTAGGATCCAATCATCTAGGGTGGTTCTTGCAATATTAAACAGTTCACACGTTTTGGATTTATGCTGTGATTCTTTATAAAACTGCATGACTTTTTCGCGTAGATCGACAGAATATGTTTTTGGCATGATCCTAAATCTTAGTGTTTTTTCTATTGTAGCTCATATTGGATTCTTAGCTATACCACACAAAACTTAAAACTCTAGTCCCGATGTTTAATAGTACCGAATTATTCTGCTTAATTGATGATTTCTTTCTTAAATTTGAAGCAACCTATTGGAATTTCCTTAGACAAAGTCGTCGTTTCTCAAGAGTCCGAACCGCTCACTTGAGTATCTCAGAAATCACTTTTATTGCTATCTGGTATAAATGTTCTCATTTCACTAATTTCAAAGCCTTTTTCACATGGTTGAAACAGGATAAAAATCATTTATTTAAAAGCTTACCCTGTTACCAACGGATGATTCATCTGATCAATAGGCATCAATTAGCTCTACACGCTTTACATGTGGCACTGATGAAAGGTCAAGGTACACAATATTTATGGATTGATTCAACAACTTTGCCAGTTTGTAAAAATCAACGTATTCAGCGTCATAAATCATTAGTCCAAATTGCATCACGTGGTAGAAGCTCAATGGGCTGGTTTTATGGCTGTAAATTGCATATTGCAATGAACCAATTTGGGGAAATTGCTTGTTCTGCTTTATCGAATGGACATGTTGCTGACATAAAAATGGTTGAACAATTGGTTGCTGGTATAAAAGCAAAACTTTATGGGGATCGAGGTTACATCAGCCAAGAATTAAAAAGTAGGTTACAAGATCAAGGTATTGATTTGATTACTTATCATCGGAAGAACATGGAATCTGTTCAACTCAGTGCATCAGATGAATATCACCTAAGACAACGCAATAAGATAGAAACATTATTCAGTTTGTTGAAAGGTCAATACAATTTAGTGACAAGTAAAGCACGCAGTGTTCGTGGATTTCTCAGTGGAATTTACGCCTCGTTATGTGCATATCAATTAACCCATCGAAATAAGCCAACAATTCAAATTATTGATTCATCGGCTTAAGCAGGATTCGGGTTATATTAATATTTTACTCAAAAGCGATATCACTAATCAAAAATACAACCATCTAGAAGAAATTGTATTAGATCATTTTCAGCCTAATAAATTATTAAATACAAAGATATTTTATAAATTATAGACAAAAAAAAATATTATGCCAACTCAATCAACTTAAAAGATATAAATGTAAGATGATTAAATATATCCTTTTTTTATCCAATTTTTATCCAATAACGAAATTCCTTATTGCCATCTTCATCTAAACGCTCTTCTTAAAGGAGCAATTCATGCCCCAAATGCATACAAAATTTTGGGATATCCCACGATGTAGAATTATCTGTAGTAAAAACTTCAGCAATGTCACCCGATTTAGATTTTCGAATGGCTTAGTGTATAAAAACCTTAGATTAGCGCTTGAAGTGCAAATCTAAGGTTTTACCATAATGCTTGACTTTAATTTTTAAAGTAGAGCCTTTTTCTTGCACGATGATTTAAGTATTGAGTCATTTCTGAGATACACTTTATCTCTTAAACCTTAAAAAATCATAAAGAAACGTTCAGGGTTAAAGACAACAAAAATGAACCTAAACTTATAATCGAGTAATAAGTCAGGAAGTGAAATGGATCGTGAAACACTATTTGGGATTGGGTTTTTATGTATATTTTTATTCAGTACTTTGAGTTTCAGCATGACGAATTATTATCTATATCAATATTTAATCAAAAGAAAATGAGTAGAAGGGTATTGGGATTTTAATGCTTATGTCTATGGAAATAAAAATTGGAAACGCTATCGCATCATTTTTAAGGCGGAAAATAGATATGATTACGACTTAAAAAAAGCCAAAGTCTATCTCATAACGTATTACCTGTTTATGGTGAGTATATTTGTGCTGGTTGGTTTTGCGATTAGCAGATAAGGCTCCCTCAGCTGAAAGAGCCTTAGCTGAAAATTTTAGACCATCACATTCTCAGGGCTATTCAGGTTTTTAATCGCATTTAAAATCTGATGATCATGCTCACATACAATGATTTTGGCGCGATGTTGGGGGGGGAGAAAACCTTCTTGTACAGCGTGATCGAGTTGAGCAATCAAGGCATTATAAAAGCCATTCACGTTGTAGATCAGCATTGGTTTCTGATGTTGATTGAGTTGTCCCCAAGTTGCAATTTCTAAGATTTCCTCAAAGGTACCTAAGCCACCAGGCAAAGCAACAAAAGCGCTGGCACGCTCTGCCATCATAGCTTTACGCTCATGCATGCTTCTCACTACATGCAGTTCGGTCAATGTGCTGTGCGCGATTTCATAATCCAACATGAATTCTGGAATGACACCGACTACTTCACCACCTGCCTGAATCACACTATCTGCAACTTGACCCATCAGTCCAATGCTTGCACCGCCATACACAATGCCGAAACCTTTCTGAGCAATACTTTCAGATAGCTGAATGGCCTTTTCTTTATAGATGGGGTTATTACCAAAACGTGAACCACAGTAGAGTGCGACCAGTTTTTGTGTGGCTACTTTCTTTTGTTGGGAGTGTTTTTGCTGAGTTTCAATTTGTTCAATATCATTATTTTTACTTTTGTTGAATGCTTCAGCAGAAGGTGAGTTTTCAGGTTGTTGTGCGTTATTTTGAAACTTGGGAAATAATGTATTCATTGATCACTGTCTACCTTGTATCTATTTTCATCATACTTTTCATTTATTAATGTAAGCAAAAACAGTGACAAGATGGTGTTTTAAAGCTACAAAATTGCAATATTTTGTATCAGCAGACCTGAAATCGAAAAAATTGACGACTCTTTGTGAAAAAAACTGAAATTCGTTGCAATCTTTTTTATACTGAAGTGGTGTTTTACAACCAATGAACCTCCATGAGTAGTGATCGCGGTCAACTCGAACAAAAATATTTTTTTGATACTCGACAAATAAACAAGAAAAATAATCCTGTGTTGAATGCTAGTTTTATTCAAACCTTTACAGGTCAATTCAATCTTCTTCAGGGCATGATGCAGGAGTATGCATTATGATTTTTGAATGGATGTCAGATCCATCAGCCTGGATCGGATTGGCAACACTGATTGTATTAGAAATCGTTTTAGGGATTGATAATTTGGTCTTTATTGCGATTTTGGCAGAAAAGTTGCCGCCTGAACAACGCGATAAAGCTCGGGTCATCGGACTGATTCTAGCACTACTCATGCGCCTGATCTTATTGGCCTCGATTGCTTGGATTGTCACTCTTACCAATCCGATTTTCTCTGTTTTTGATCATCCATTCTCTGTCCGAGATTTGATTTTGATCATTGGTGGGATTTTCTTACTGATGAAAGGAACGCTTGAGTTACATGAGCGTTTGGAAAGTAAACCTTTCGTTAAAGAAGAGAATCCAGTCCATGCTGTATTTTGGATGGTGATCGTTCAAATTGTGGTTTTAGATGCGGTATTCTCACTCGATAGTGTGATCACCGCAGTGGGTATGGTCAAAGATTTATCGGTGATGATGATTGCGGTCATTATCGCTGTCGGTATTATGCTTTGGTCATCTAAAGTCTTGATGGACTTTGTCAATAAGCATCCAACGGTGGTCATTCTGTGCCTATGCTTCCTGATGATGATTGGTTTCTCATTGATCGTAGAAGGCTTAGGTTTCCATATTCCGAAGAGCTATTTATATGCTGCGATTGGCTTCTCTGTACTGATTGAGTTCCTTAATCAACTCATGCGCCGTAATCAAGAAAAAACAGTCTCAACCAATGATTTACGTTTTCGTACAGCATCTGCTGTCATGAGAATGTTAGGTGCGAAAAGTACATCTTCAGATAGTTCAAATAAACAGACGGAAGATGTGCTGGCAACGCAAGCATTGGCAGAAGAGATATTTTCAGATGAAAATGCAGTCTATCAAAGCGTGATGGTGCAAGGTGTATTGGGATTGTCAGAGCGACCTGTAAAATCGGTGATGACGCCACGACCAGATCTGGAATGGATTGATCTAAACGCAGATGTCGAATCAATTAAAACGCAAATGTTGCACATGAAGCACTCACGTTTGATTTTGGCGCATGGGGAACTCGATAATATTGCAGGTATTGTCCAAACTCACAATGTACTGAATGATTACATTGAGTTAGGTGAATTCAATTTTGAGAAACATTTACGCGAACCTGTGATCGTGCATGAAAATGCACAAGTGTTGATGGTGATGGAACAGCTTCGCCAAGCACCCTTACAAATGGCAATTGTACTCAATGAATACGGTTCGATTGAAGGGATTGCAACGCCAATTGATATTTTAGAAGCGATTGCAGGGGAGTTTCCAAATGAGACTGAACTGGATGCAGCAGCCGAAAGTTTAGAGGATGGCTCACTCTTGATCGATGGTTCGACAGATATTCGTCATATTTCACTGTTATTGAATCGAGATTTGGTCGATGAGGCAGAAGAGTATTCGACCTTGTCTGGCTATATCTTATTTCATCTTGGACATTTACCTCAAAACGGTGAAAAGTTTGAGGCGGAAGGTTATGTCTTTGAAGTGGTCACAATGGATGGTCATAAGATAGAAAAGGTACATATCATTCCAAATGAAGATGCGGAATCCTAAAATAGAGTCATTAATCCATTAATCAAAGCATGAACCGAAGCATGAACCGAAGCATGATTTAAAAGTTATTTCATTCACAGTAATCATCAAGCAGGGTTAAAATAGCACTCAGTAGAGTGCTATTTTTTGGGAATATTGATGTCTGATCAAGTCTGTCCCTGTGGGCATGGAAATTATGTAAGCTGTTGCCAACCTTTACACTTAGGTAAAGCCAAAGCACACAGCGCTGAGCAACTCATGCGATCACGTTACAGTGCTTTCGCAGTGCACGATTCTGATTATATTGTGAGTACGACAGCGCTCGGACAACAGCAAGCTTTAGATCAACAGGCAATACTCGATTGGGCAAATTCGAACCAATGGCTCAAATTAGACGTGGTTCAGGCTCAAGAGAAAATAGATAAAAATCATGCTCAAGTCGAATTCAAAGCACATTATCATGATGGTCAATCAAATCAAATTCATCATGAAGTATCCCATTTTGTGAAGTTTGAAGAACGCTGGTATTTCCTAGATCCAACCACAGATCAGCAGGTCACCATGAAACAAGCCTGTATTTGTGGCTCGACTAAAAAATTTAAGCAGTGTTGTGCTCAATATTTGTAGAATTTATTTTTATTTAACTTAGAATATTGCGCATCAATTACCCTCACTGGAAGAAGGGCAATGTTACTTACCGTTATTTATATTATTGCGATTACGGCAGAAGCCATGACCGGAGCTCTGTCCGCTGGTCGGCGTAGTATGGATTGGTTTGGTGTGATCATCATTGCCTGTGTCACTGCTCTTGGTGGCGGTTCTGTTCGAGATGTATTGCTTGGACACTATCCTTTGACTTGGGTCAAACATCCTGAATATCTGGTTTTAACCTGTTGTGCAGCGTTATTTACCATCTTCATTGCCAAATGGATGCGTCATCTACGCTCCGTGTTCCTTCTTCTCGATGCACTGGGCTTAATTGGATTCACCATTATCGGTTGCCAAATTGCGATTCAAATGGAACAAGGTTTTGTGGTGTGTGCGGTGGCAGGGGTGCTGACAGGGGTTTCAGGGGGTATCTTGCGTGACATTCTATGTAATGATGTGCCATTGGTATTCCGCCGTGAACTGTATGCCAGCATTTCATTTGTTGCAGTGATCTTCTATTGGGGATGCATTGAAGTGGGTTTCTCACAAGACATTACCATTATTTCGACTTTGATTTTTGGTTTTTCATTGCGCTGTATCGCCATCTACTTTGGTTTGGAAATGCCGAAATTTATTTATAAAGATGATGATGAGCAATCAGCTTCATCTAAAGATGAAAGCTAAATTTGAACTTAAGCTAGAAAAAAACCAATGAAAGGATCAAAATGACCAACATAATGTGGGGTTATTTTGATCAATGCATATGATAAAAACAGCAATAATGATAATCCCTGTTGTGAAGACAGCATTTCCTTTAGAACTTGCAAAGCACACGATACAGAGACCTTGATATGGACTTAATCTCACGCGTACAACGCCTCCCTATTGGTAAATTTCATTACACCTTACTCTGGGTAATCGGCTTAGGTTGGATGTTTGATGCCATGGATACAGGATTGATCTCCTTTATTTTGGCAAAAATGGCTGAAGACTGGGCAATGACCCCCACAGAAAAAGGTTGGGTGGTGTCGATTGGTTTTGTTGGTATGGCCATCGGTGCGGTGTGTTCAGGTGCATTGGCAGATCGAATTGGACGTAAAGCGGTTTTTGCTTCGACATTGGTGATTTATAGTATTGCGACAGCGGCCTGTGCTTTTGCTCCAAATTTAACGTGGTTATTGGTCTTCCGTTTTATTGTCGGTTTAGGGCTTGGTGGTCAGTTGCCTGTCGCAGTTACTCTGGTCAGTGAATATATTCCTGCGCATGTTCGTGGTCGCTTTATTGTTCTGCTGGAAAGTTTTTGGGGCTTGGGTTGGTTGATTGCTGCCTTAGTCTCTTATTTTGTGATTCCCTCTTTTGATTGGCATGTCGCATTTTTAATTGGCGGTTTACCCGCACTCTATGTATTTGTGATTTTAAAGAAAGTTCCAGAATCTGTGCCTTACTTGATCAATCGTGGACGTATTGAAGAAGCGCATGCTTTAGTGCAAAAACTGGAGCGTCAATGTGGTGTAGAGGTCATTGAAACGATCGAAGTCAAACCCGTTTCAAGTCAAAACAATATTTCCTTTCGCCAGTTATGGACGGGCGGTTTTGCGCGTCGTAGCTTGATGTTATGGCTGATTTGGTTTGGTATTGTGTATTCGTACTACGGCATTTTTACCTGGTTACCGAGCTTATTAGTCAAAGAAGGCTACACCATCGTTCAATCCTTTGAATATGTCTTGGTCATGATTTTGGCACAATTACCCGGTTATATTGTAGCGGCATGGTTGGTTGAAAAATTGGGTCGTAAGCCGACACTGGCAGGTTTCATTGCGATGTGTGCGGTGGCGGCTTATTTCTTTGGGCAATCGACGACAGTGGGTATGATCATGTTCTGGGGATGCTTAATGTCATTCTTCAACTTAGGTGCTTGGGGAGTTCTATATACCTACACACCTGAGCAATATCCTGCCAATATTCGCGCCTTTGGTTCAGGTTGGGCAGGGGCGATTGGTCGTATTGGTGGTATTGTCGCGCCTTTAGTGGTGACGCATATGATGGTGGCTGAAAATGGGTTTAGTCATGTCTTTATGATGTTTACTGCGGTACTTTTGGCTGTTGCCGCGGTCATCATTGTATTAGGCGAAGAAACCAAAGGTAAAACTTTAGAATCGATTGGGATGTGATAGATTTATCACATCAATATCAAAATCCAGTTTTTACAAACTCAATACTTAGAACTGGATGATTTTTAAACCATAAGACATAAATTGTCGCAGTGTATTGCTCCATACCCTTGTGCGGGAGCATCCTGCGACTTAGCATAACCACTTAGACACAAGAAATATTGAATAAGGACGAAAGGTTTTATGACAAGCCTTGCGCATCAAGCCACAGAGAATCGTTCTGTAGCAGAATTTACCGAACAAGCTTATCTTAATTACGCCATGTACGTGATTATGGATCGTGCATTGCCTCATATTAGCGATGGTTTAAAACCCGTTCAGCGCCGTATTGTGTATGCAATGAGTGAACTCGGTTTAAAACACAGTGGTAAACCTAAAAAATCTGCACGTACAGTGGGCGATGTGTTGGGTAAATACCATCCACACGGTGACTCTGCTTGTTATGAGGCCATGGTACTGATGGCTCAGCCTTTTAGTTATCGTTATCCTTTTATTGAAGGACAGGGAAACTGGGGGTCGCCGGATGATCCAAAATCTTTCGCTGCGATGCGTTATACCGAAGCCAAACTGTCGCAATACAGTGAAGTGTTGCTCTCAGAGTTGGGGCAAGGTACTTGTGATTGGCAGGATAACTTTGACGGTTCAATGAAAGAGCCTGTCAACTTACCTGCGCGTGTACCGAATATTCTCTTGAATGGTACAACAGGTATTGCGGTAGGGATGGCAACCGATATTCCACCGCATAATTTACGTGAAGTTGTAAAAGGAACGATTGCACTGATTCGTAATCCGAACTTAAGTGATGAGAAAATTTCGGAATATATTCCTGCGCCTGATTTACCGACCAAAGCTGAAATTATCACGCCACCCGATGAATTGCTGAAAATTCAAAGTACAGGTCGTGGCAGTTATCGTATGCGTGCTGTGTATACGATTGAAAAAAATGAAATCGTGATTACAGATTTACCTTATCAGGTATCAGGTTCAAAAATTATCACTCAAATTGCGGATCAAATGACAGCGAAAAAACTGCCATTGGTCAGCGATGTTCGTGATGAATCTGATCATAAAAACCCAACGCGTTTAGTGATCGTACTACGTTCAAATCGTATTGATGCCGATGCAGTCATGAGTCATTTATTTGCGACCACAGATTTAGAATCAAGCTATCGTGTCAATATGAACATGATTGGTGCCGATGGTCGCCCGCAAGTCAAATCGATTCGTCGTATTCTTTTAGAATGGATTGAGATTCGTAAAACGACTGTGACTCGCCGTCTTCAATACCATTTAAATAAAATTGAAAAACGCCTGCATATTTTAGGTGGTTTAATTGTTGCATATTTAAATATTGATGAAGTGATCCAAATCATTCGCGAAGAGGATCAGCCAAAACCTGTATTGATGGAACGCTTTGGTCTCGATGAGGTTCAGGCAGAAGCCATTTTAGAACTAAAACTTCGTCATTTGGCCAAGCTTGAAGAAATGGAAATGCGCCGAGAGCAAGAAGAGCTTGAGGCAAAAGCAGCAATTATTCGTGAACAATTGGCAAATCCAGAATCTTTGAAAAATCTGATTATTGGTGAGCTGAAAGACGATGCGAAAAAATTTGGTGATGATCGTCGTTCACCGATTGTACAACGTGCAGAAGCATCCGCGATTAGCGAACAAGACTTCATGCCAGCAGACCCTGTGACTGTGATTTTGTCGGATGCAGGTTGGATTCGTTGTGCCAAAGGCCATGATGTGGATGCGGAAAATGCGAATTTCCGTGCGGGGGATAAATACCTTAGTCACGCGCAAGGGAAATCGAATCAAAAAGTTTATGTGATTGATGAGGCAGGTCGAAGCTATGCGCTGCCAATCAACACTTTACCATCGGCGCGTGGTTTGGGTGAACCTTTGAGTTCAAAACTATCACCTGCAAGTGGTGTTGGTTTTAAGCAAATCTTCATTGCAGATGATGATGCTGAAATATTGGCAGTCAGTTCCAAAGGCTACGGCTTTAAGACGCAGGCAAAACAACTCGATACCAATGCCAAAGCAGGTAAAGCGTTCTTAAGTCTTACGGATGATGCTGAAGTCATGCCTTTGGACGTGATCACTGGTCACTCTCATTTAGCAGTACTGAGTAGTTCTGGTCGTTTATTGCTGATTGAGCTGTCAGAATTGCCAATGCTAAATAAAGGTAAAGGCAATAAGTTGATACAACTTGATACAAGTGAACGAATTTTGTCCATGACTTCACTTAATTTAAATGAAACAATTCAGGTGGTTGCAGGACAACAACAATTAAAACTGAAAGGTGATGATCTGCAAAAATATGTGGCAAAACGAGCGACTAAAGGTCAGCTCTTACCACGCGGATATCAAAAAGCAAATAGACTGTTCATTCAAAGATAAAACTAGCATCCTTTAAGCAAAATACGTTATATATGAATCGTATTGAATTAAATGGATGCATTATTGAGCACAAACAAATTGAATAAATTTGCTCAATATTGAAAAGAACAGTTTAAAAACCAAGGATTACTAATTGGAGAATAAGGCATTATGGAAAAAATTTGGTTCGCTGAATACCAAAAGACTGGGATTCCAGAAACTGTAGAATTGCCACCGGAAAATACTTCTCTTATTGATATTTTTGAACGTAATTTCCAGAAATTTGGTTCGCGTGATGCTTTTATCTTCATGGATAAAACTTTGTCGTTCAATGAACTCGATGTTGCCAGCCGTCAATTTGCTGCTTACTTACAAGGTTTAGGTTTAGCCAAAGGTTCGCGTGTAGCAGTGATGATGCCGAATGTTCTACAGTATCCAGTGGTTGCTTTAGGTGTATTCCGTGCAGGTTTAGTTCTTGTGAACGTGAACCCGCTTTATACTGCACGTGAATTAGAACATCAGTTAAATGACTCAGGTTCTGAAGTTTTGGTCATCATTGAAAACTTTGCTTCGGTTTACCAATCGATTATTGGTAAAACACCAGTCAAACATGTGATTGTGGCTTCTGTGGGGGATATGCTCGGTACGCTTAAGGGTACATTGGTGAATTTTGTATTGCGTAAAGTACGTAAACAAATTCCTGCATGGAACATTCCAGGACATGTGACATTTAATGCAGCGATGGCTAAAGCCAATGTCAGCAATTATAAGCGTCCAACGATTTCTTTAAGTGATACTGCTGTACTGCAATACACAGGTGGTACAACAGGGGTCTCTAAAGGTGCAGAGTTAACTCATCGCAACCTTGTCGCTAACTTGCTGCAAGCGGATGGTATTTTCCAAAGTAAATTTGGTAAAGCAGATGGATCTAAAGATGATCGCATTTTCTGTGCCTTACCGCTTTATCATATCTTTGCATTTATGGTGTGTGCGCTTTACGGGATGTACAAAGGTCAAGCGAATGTCTTGATTCCAAACCCACGTGATTTACCTGCGGTGATTAAAGAGCTTCGCAAATATCAGCCTGGTTTCTTCCCTGCAGTCAATACTTTGTTTAATGCTTTGGTGCATAACGAGGAATTCCAACAGCTTGATCACAGTAAGCTGGTAATGGCGATGGGTGGTGGCATGGCTGTATTGCCTTCGACTGCTGCTGCTTGGAAAAAGATTACGGGCACTAATATTATTGAAGGATATGGTCTATCTGAGACCTCTCCAATTGCAACAGCAAACCCACCTGCATCTGAAGAATTCAGCGGCACTATTGGTATTCCATTGCCTTTAACGGATGTTGCGATTTTGGATGATGATGGTAATCATCTTGCACTTGGCGAGCAGGGCGAAATCTCGATTCGTGGTCCGCAAGTGATGAAGGGCTACTGGAACCGTCCGGACGAAACTGCAAAAGTCATGACTGCTGATGGATATTTCCGTACAGGTGATATTGGCGTCATGGACAGCCGTGGTTATGTCAAAATCGTTGATCGTAAAAAAGACATGATCTTGGTTTCTGGCTTTAACGTTTATCCTTCTGAAATTGAAGAAGTGATTGCAACGCATCCAAAAGTATTGGAAGTAGCTGCAATTGGTGTGACGGATGAGAAATCAGGTGAAGTACCGAAACTGTTTGTCGTGAAGAAAGATCCTTCATTGACCACAGAAGAAGTGCTTGCGTATGCTAAAGAGAATTTAACAGGCTATAAACGCCCTCGTTATGTTGAATTTTTGGATGAATTGCCGAAATCTAACGTTGGTAAAATCTTACGTAAAGATTTACGTAAATAATTCATTACCATATAAGAAAAGCGCCCTCGGGCGCTTTTTTATGATCTGAACCGATTATTATTTTTTCATAAACCAACGATCAATGTATGGACGGCTAATACCAACAATACCAACAAATGTCATCATGGTTCCTGCATGACGGCCGACTGCTTGTAAAGGAATGGCGCCGTGATAACTGAAATAAATATCAACCAAACTATAGATGCTAACAAAGAGTAGCCATAATTTTAAATTAGCACGCTTAATTCCAACAGCATAAAACGCAATCCAGAGGACTAAAAAAGTTCCTAACGTGGACTGCCAATTTAAGTTGGCGCAGATCACGCAAATTAAAAATGCAACGATAGGCAAAACAAAATAAAGTACACGATCGACTTTTTTCTGCTGTACGTGTTGTTGATCTAATACATCAAACAGTTCTTTCTGATCAGAATTTGCCATACCCGTTCCAATGAAATTTTCAAAAACGCAATAATTTAGCAAAAATTATCGCATATACACCATGCTATGATATGACCTATAAGAAATTATTGGATAGAAAATTCATGTATGGGATTGATGGCATCATATATTTAATTTTAATTGCCTGTTTAATGCCGTACGTTTTTACCATCATTGCGAAAGTCGCAGCTGGTTTTAACGTCAAAGATAATCAGAACCCACGCGAGTTTTTAGCGAAATCCACAGGTTTGGCTGCACGTGCGAATGCTGCCCAACAAAATAGTTTTGAAAGTCTTCCATTATTTATTGCATCCATTTTAATGGCTGAATATATGGTGATTTCACAAGTCATTATCATGATGCTTGGTGGGGCATACCTTGTGCTACGTGCGATCTATGGCATTTGTTATTTATTGAATCTTTCGACATTACGATCAATTATTTGGTTGTTGTCGATGGCATGTCCGATTTATTTATTGATCTTGGTGATTCGGTTAATGTAAAACTGACCGATAGACATACCCAAATATATTCTTGCAAATGTATAATCGAATGATGATTGCTTGATAAAGCGTTATAATCGACACTAACTATTGAACACTACACTGTTAAAGAGTTTCCTATGAGCTACAGTAACATTCCAGCTGGTAAAGACGCACCAAACGATATCTATGTAATTATCGAAATTCCTGCAAATGCAGCTCCGATTAAGTACGAAATTGATAAAGATTCTGATGCTTTGTTTGTAGACCGTTTCATGGGTACAGCAATGTTCTACCCAGCGAACTATGGTTATGTACCAAATACACTGTCTTTAGATGGCGATCCATTAGACGTGTTAGTGGTTACTCCACATCCAGTTGAACCAGGTTCTGTGATTCGTTGCCGTCCAGTGGGTAAATTGAATATGGAAGATGACGGTGGTGTAGATGCTAAACTTGTTGCAGTTCCACATGACAAATTGACACCAATCTACAAAGATATTCAAGAATATACGGATCTTCCACCGTTATTGATCAGCCAAATTGAACATTTCTTCCAACACTACAAAGATCTTGAGCCAGGCAAATGGGTTAAGTTGAGTGGTTGGGAAGGTGCAGATGTTGCTAAACAAGAAGTTCTTAGCTCAATCGCTGCATATGCTGAAGCAAACAAATAATTGTTATTTGTATATTTAGTCTTTTGTTTTAAGGCTAAATAAAAAACCTGCACAATGTGCAGGTTTTTTTATAATTTAGAATTTCTTAGAAATTAGAAAAATTTCACAGGAATATCTAACCATAGACGCCATTCATTCGTATCACCGATATAAGCGCTTTGATATTCATCGCTTGCACGATAGTAAGAGTGACGAACACGGAGGCTAGCATCTTTAGCAAAACCAGATTGAACGGTGTATTTTACTTGGTTAAAGAATTCACGTTCTTGAGCATCATCCGTTGCAAGGACTGAACGATCGTTTAGACCTGCTGATACATCGATATCCCAACCATATACAAATGCTGTAGTCCAAGAAAGACCAGGGATATTTAATGCACCGAAGTCATACGTGTATTGTAACTGTACTGATTTTTCATCGTTACCAATGAAGTCAGATAGGTATGAGTTTGGCATGTAAATCGTTTGTTGACCATCACCTACACCTTTACCTAAGCCATAATCGTAGCCAGTATTACCCGTGTTTTGTTGGTAAGCAACCATCACGTTATGGGGGCCAGTATTATAAGTGGTTGAAATTGCCCAAATATTATTGCTTAAGTTATTCAAATCATTCGATGTATGAGAATAAGTGTATGCACTTCCATCTGATTGAGCATCCCACTCAGTGCGGTAGCCACTGAAATCGTAAGTTAGTGTACTTTTGTCAGCAAGCTGATGTGAATAATTGGCATTTACATAATGACGATCAAGGCGATCTTTAACGTCAGTGCCATAGTAAGATGCATTAATTTGATCATTAAATTTGTACTTCGCGCCCCATACGATAGCATTATCAAGTTCATTACTATCTGTGGCAATTTGATCTGAATATTGGTTCTCAGTAAATTTACCCGCAACCAATTCTAAGTTTTCAATCTCTCGGCTTTTTGCAAGAACACCCGTGAAATATTCAGGTACTAAACGTGCAGTATTACTTGCTAGTACAGGTAAGTCTAAAACTTGCGTGCCATATTCAACAGTTGTATTCGAAATACGTGCTTTAACACTTGCACCACCACGAGCCCAATGATCATATGCCGAACCATCGTGGTCATATTTAGGAATCATACCGTTGCCAGCATGAGCATTTTTACCTAATTTAAATGAGGCATCACCAACTGCGTTTACACCGAAACCAACAACGCCTTGAGTGAAACCAGATTCAAGTTTGACAATTGCTGTTTGGGCAGTAGAGCTCGTATCATCAACACCATTTTTTTTGTCACGATGTAAATGACCTGTACGGAATAATACTGATCCTTCAGCATCTTCAACAAAGCCTTTAGACTCGCTTTGTTCACTTGCAAAAGCAGTTGAAACCAAAGCAGCTTGAATGAGGACTGCTAATGTTAATTTTTGTGATTTTTGCATTGGGGGCGCCTCATACAAAATGATTATGAATGTGAAATTAAATGTATACACAATGTATAACAAATTATAATTCATTATAATTTTTTTTCATCAAATGGTTATAAGATGTTGGTATATGGAGCGTTGGGAAGATTGATTGAAATATAAAGCTTTAACATTATTTAAAATTATAAAAAACATTGTTTTAGTAAAAAGTGGGCATAAATTGATAGATGTTTTTCATTTTTTTATTTTCAAATGATTAAAATTATTTTAGAAATTCTTCAAATTAATTTTTTCTATAAGAATGTTAAACACTCTTTTTGGATAAATTAAGTACATCGCGAATCAGATGATTTTCCGATACATAAATCCGATGCATCAATAAGTTTTTAGCTTTCAACATTCAATTCATCATTAAAAATCTAAATTTTTAGCAATATTTATTTTTATTTGAATACAATACCAACAAATAATCGGTGTGAAATGTAATGTTAATTCATAAAAAATTAGTTGTAAGCTTGGGTATCTCCCTAACAGTTTTAGCTACAAATGCTTTTGCAGAAGACAAGCCTTCAATTTTAAATGGTGTGGTTTCTGGAAATATTGGTGCAGTCACTAAATATATTTATCGTGGTGGTGTCGAAAATGATGATATCGCACTTCAAGGTGGCTTAACCTATACCCATAACAGCGGCGTTTTTGTTGGTTATTGGGGATCAACTTTAGATTATGATCCCAAAGGGCGAGATCACGGTTCAGAACATGATTTCTCTATTGGTTTTGCAAATTCGATCAATGATGATTGGAGCTATAGCTCACAAATCATGGCCTATGTTTATCAAAATGGTGGTCATACTTATAACGATGATCGGACAGAAAAGCGCTCTACCACGGGCTATGATCTGGTGAATGATGTGAGTTATAAAGATTTGAGCTTAGGCCTCACGGTAAGTTTAGCAGACGCGGATTATGGTAATGCAGGAGATGTTTATCTTAGTGCTGCCTACAGTTATGCATTGCCATATGAATTTTCTTTGAATACCAGTGTGGGAGCTTCTATTTATAATGATGGTCGCGATGATTCTATTGTCCAAACAGCTCATGATTTCGCAATGAATGAAGTTCGTTTAGGACTCAGTAAACCGTTGCTCGATACAGGTATTGAAATGAGTTTAGATTATATATGGGGCGGTCGAGATCGTTATGATGAAAAACTCAAAGATCATTTGGTTTATGCTGTGACATATAGTTTTTAAAACGGTTTTTAAATAAATCAAAAGTGTATCGCGCTAGGCGATGCACTTTTTTTATGCGTAAATTTATGGCGTAGTTAAATTTTAGTCTCAATAAAAGGCATGTTTTCAGAAGGTATAAATTGAATTGATGCTTAGTTTAAAAAATGAGAAATCCTTTTTTATTGTAAAATATGGATATTGATCAAGAAATTAGGTGTTTGAATTGTTTTAAATATCATTTAAAAATAATAATTTGCTTATTCAATATCGAGTTTTAGCTATTTGTCTTTAAAGATTTGGCATAGCTATTGCTATTCATCCTACGAGTTTATCAATTATCACAAAAAAGCCTTTAAGCGATGATGTAGGGGAATATCAAATGAAACTAACTTTAAAAACACTTGGTCTAGCAGTTGCTGCATCTGCATCAACCATCACTTTTGCAGAAGCCCCAGCTTTACCATATGGATTAAGTTTTAGTGGTTCGGCGGCAGTCACTTCAGATTATCGCTTCCGTGGTTTGACTCAAACTTCAAGCGATCCAGCTGTACAAGCTGGCTTTACACTGGGTCATACTTCGGGTCTTTATTTCGGTTTATGGGGTTCAAATGTAGATTTTGGTGAAGGCTCCCCAAGCTTAGAGCTTGATCCTTCGATTGGTTATGCAACGACACTGGATAATTTCGCAAGTAAGCCAGTATTGGATGTCGGTTTGGTTTATTACAATTACCCAAGCGCTAGCGATCTGAACTGGTTAGAACTTTATGGAAAAATGACATTCAATGACGTTTTAATAGCGGGTGATGGTATTTTAACCAATGTGAATTTTACCAATGACTATGCAGGCGCTGACTTAGACAGCTGGAATGTCAATGCCACTTATTCTGCGCCACTGGGATCTTCGGGTTTTGGTGGTGTCGTAGGTGTCGGTTATACAACCATTGATGAAGATGAGTTTTTCAATGGTGATGATAATTATATCGACTGGAAAGCAGGGCTAACGTATAACTTTAAAGCACTTCCAAGTGCGACAGCTGAGTTAGCCGCTGTAGGCTCAAATGTTGATACGGATGGTATGAGTTCTAGTGTTAAACGTGGTTATGAAACAGGGGCGGTGTTTACGTTAACCAATACGTTCTAATACTTTAAAAGGAAAAAGCCCAAGAATGGGCTTTTTTATGTAGGTTATTTTTAGATGAATGAGTCCATTCAATAATTTAAGTATTTTGTACACGATAAGACAATGCTTCAGTCAAATGAGAGGACTGAATTTTTTCACTCAGGTCTAAATCTGCGATGGTACGTGCAACGCGTAAAATACGATGATAAGCACGTGCTGAAAGATTCAAACGTTGTTGCGCCATAGCGATGATGTTTTGTGAAGGCTCATCGAGAAGCGCATAGATTTCCAATTGTTGAGGGGTCAATGCCTGATTCAAAAATCCTTGTCGTTTCATTTGAAGATGGTAAGCTTCAATCACTCTCGCTCTGACAGTCTCAGAATTTTCAACAGGTTTGGGATCTTGTAAATCTTGTGATTTTAATGGTGGAACATCGATATGCAAATCGATACGGTCGAGTAAAGGCCCCGAAATTCTATTTTGATAGCGCTTAATCGATTCCGCAGAACATTGACAGCGACTGTCTTGATTAAAAGCATAACCACAAGGACATGGATTCATTGCTGCAATGAATTGGAAATTCGCAGGAAAAGTGATTTGGCGAGAGGCTCTAGAAATTACGATCTCTTTTGATTCCAACGGTTGGCGTAACACCTCTAAGACTTTACGGTCAAACTCAGGAAGCTCGTCTAAAAATAAAACACCGAGATGGGCGAGTGTAATTTCACCGGGTTTAGGATGAGAACCACCGCCGACCAATGCAACGGCTGAAGCCGTATGATGAGGTGCTCGAAAGGGTCTGTGTCCAAAAGGATGTTGAGTATTGGCAATAGAATAAATACTGGCAACTTCCAAATTTTCTTGCGCTGTCAGTGGAGGCAAAATGCTGGATAAGCGAGAAGCCAATAATGTTTTACCCGTCCCGGGCGGCCCTTTAAATAAGATTGAGTGACCTCCCGCTGCGGCAATTTCTAAAGCACGTCTTGGTCTCAGTTGCCCTTTGACATCAGCCAGATCATGCTTATACATACTATTCTGCTTTTTAACTGTGCTTGAAAATGCATCAATAGGGTGCGTTTTTAGAAAATGATCACAGACTTCTTTTAAGCTTTTTGCCCCAAACACTTCAAAATCTGGTAATTGAGAAGCCTCATCCGCATTTGCCCTAGAAAGCATCAATTTATGATGAGCGAGCTGACAAGCCATCGCAATAGCTAGGGTTCCACTGACAGGTCGTAATAGACCATCTAATGCCAACTCACCAATAAACTCATATTCATCTGTGACATTTTCAGGGAGTTGCCCTGATGCAATCAAGATGCCTAAAGCAATAGGAAGATCCAGTCGAGAACCATCTTTAGGCAAGTCAGCAGGCGCAAGATTGATGGTTAAACGCTTGGTAGGAAATAGAAAACCGCTGTTGATAATGGCAGAACGGACACGATCTTTACTTTCGCGAACAGCAGCTTCAGGCAAGCCGACAATGGTCAGAGAGGGCAAGCCTTGACTGACATGCACCTCTACTTCAATGAGAGGGGCATGTAAGCCAAGTACAGCTCGGGTATATATTTTTGCAAAAGACATAGTTCTAAACCTGATATTTTTATTTTTGATTTATTTTTAATCGTTTTGTTTTCATTATGCACAATTAGAGTGCAGTTTTAGTGCTTCTGCTGAATCAGCGCTTCTAGCGCTTTGACTTGCTGCTGGAGTTGATCAAGGCGTGTATTGGCATTTGAAAGGGCAGTTTTTTGACGCTCAATTTCATCTTTAGAGACTAAATCCATTTTAGTGACCGCCTCATTAAGCAAAGCACGTAAATTATTTTCAACGTCTTTTTTAGGTTGATCTAGCTGTTCTAATATAGCTTGTAATAATGTTTCGATCATGTGCTATCCAAAATACAGGGTATTATTTGCATTGTAACATCGTAGCCCCTACATATAAGCATAGAGCATAGGACAAACCAATAACAAGATGAATATTTACGATCAAAAATTGTATGTTTTTTTAAAGCTTAAACATCCGTAGAAGTATAAAATAAGGTATAAGATGTTTCTTGCCGAAATGGATTAATCACCCCAACCATTATGAAGTTTTGGCATGAAATTTGAACATAAAACCTTACTGGTGAAAAAAGCCGAAGGAAAACAACATGAAACTTGTAACAGCAATCGTTAAACCATTCAAACTCGATGATGTGCGTGAAGCACTTTCTGAAATTGGCGTTCAAGGAATTACCGTCACAGAAGTGAAGGGATTTGGTCGTCAAAAAGGTCACACAGAGCTTTATCGTGGTGCTGAATATGTCGTCGATTTCCTACCAAAAGTCAAAATTGAGATTGCAATCAGTGATGAAATGGTTGATTCAGTGATCGAATCAATCACACGTGTAGCAAGCACTGGCAAAATTGGTGACGGAAAAATTTTCGTAACTAACTTAGAGCAAGTTATCCGTATCCGTACAGGTGAAACTGGCGCAGACGCTGTTTAATTTGGCACGAAGTTTGCTGAGTTAGACCTAACTCGCAAAAAAATGAGGTTGGGGGATACGAATGAAAAAGATGCTATTTGCGCTGAGTTTATCTGGCGCACTTTTAGGTGGTTCTGCTGCATGGGCAGAGACTGTTGTGTCAGAACCCGCAGTGACAGAAGGTGTTGCAGTTGTTGCAACTGAAGCATCTTCAGCTGTTGCCCCTAATACTGTTGCAGAATTACCAACAGCGGTTGAGGCTCCAGTTGTAAAAGAACAACCAAAATTAGATACAGGTGATACAGCATGGATTTTAGTGTCCACAGCACTTGTACTCTTAATGACGATTCCAGGTCTGGCGTTGTTCTACGGCGGTATGGTTCGTAAGAAAAACGTATTGAGCACAATGGCGCATAGCTTTGTTGCAGCAGCAATCGTAAGTATCACTTGGGTTGCAGTCGGTTATAGCCTTGCCTTTGGTGAAGGAAATGCCTTTATCGGTAGTTTAGACAAAGTCATGCTGTCTGGCATCACGACAGAAGCACTCACTGGCACGATTCCTGAAATTCTCTTTGTTATTTTCCAAATGACCTTTGCCATTATTACTGTAGCCATCCTTACAGGTTCGATCGCAGAGCGTATGAAATTTGGAGCTTTCGTAGCCTTTATTACCATTTGGTCAATCGTGGTCTATGCGCCGATTACTCACTGGGTATGGGGTGGTGGTTGGTTAGGTAACGACGGCGCGCTAGATTTTGCCGGTGGTACGGTTGTCCATATTAACTCTGGTGTTGCTGGTCTAGTGGCTGCATATATGCTGGGTAAGCGTATGGGCTTAGGTCGTGAATCAATGGCACCGCATAACCTTGTATTGACTCTGATCGGTGCAAGTTTAATTTGGGTTGGGTGGTTTGGTTTCAATGGTGGTTCTGCTTTGGGCGCGAATGGTTCAGCAGGTTATGCATTGGTTGTGACTCAAGTTGCCGCAGCGGCAGCAACAATCGCTTGGTTAATCACTGAAAAAGTAGTTCGTGGTAAAGCTTCTGTACTTGGTGGTGCGTCGGGTGCTGTGGCGGGTCTGGTTGTGATTACACCTGCTGCTGGTTTTGTGACTGTTGGTGGTGCGTTGGCAATGGGTCTGATCGGTGGTGTCGTATGTTTCTGGGGTATTACTGCGCTTAAACGTGCACTGAAAGCAGATGATTCGTTGGATGCTTTTGGTCTACATGGTGTCGGTGGTATCGTTGGTGCAATTTTGACCGCATTCTTTGCCAGCGAATTCATCATGGGAGATAAAGCACCGACGAATGTCATGAGTCAATTATGGGTACAAGTTGAAGGTGTACTGGCAACGATCGCCTACTCAGCAGTATTAACATTTATTATTCTTAAATTGATTGATCTTGTGATCGGTATTCGTGTTGAAAATGATGACGAACGTATGGGGCTGGATTTGAGTCAACATGGTGAACGCATCGAATAATTGACTATGATAGATTTAATGAAATAATAGATTCGCTAAAAAGAAATATCAATATATTGTATGAAACAGCCCCGATGGGCTGTTTTTTTTCTATATATTGAGGAAAGCTCAACAATCGAATATTTTTTTGCTACACTAAGCTCAAATACAAATTGTTCAATTAAAACGCTATGCATTGTCCATTTTGCAACGCGGCAGACAGTAAAGTCATAGACTCTCGTTTAGCTGCTGAAGGCTGTCAAATTCGTCGTCGCCGAGAATGTATTTCTTGTAATGAACGTTTTACGACTTTTGAAAGTTTTGAAGTCGTGATGCCGCGTGTCACCAAATCTGATGGTAAAAATGAACCTTATGATGAGGCAAAACTTCGCCGTTCATTGATGCATGCATTACAAAAGCGTCCTGTAACACAAGAGCAGATTGAAACTGTGCTCAGTGATATTCAACTGCAAATTCGCCGTTTGGGTGAGCGTGATGTTCGATCACGTACCATTGGTGAAATTGTAATGAAAGCATTGTTTGCACTGGATCATGTCGCTTATGTACGTTTTGCATCGGTTTATCAAGATTTCCAAGATGTAGAAGCATTTCGTCGTCAAATTGAACAAATGCAAAATCGAGATTCTGATTAACATTCTGCGCCATTGTTCTTCATTTCAGATTTAGGAAAATTATGTCTGTGTTTCCCCATCAACCGAATCAACTTGATCCAGATCAAAAAGATCAAGCATGGATGCGTGCTGCGATTGCTTTGGCTCGAAAAGGGCAATATACAACGCGCCCCAATCCAAATGTCGGTTGTGTGATTGTCAAAGATGGACAGATGGTTGGTCAGGGTTTTCATCCTCAAGCAGGTCAACCCCATGCGGAAGTTTTTGCACTTCAAGAAGCCAGTGAGGCAGCACGTGGAGCGACGGCATATGTCACTCTAGAGCCCTGCGCACACTATGGTCGAACGCCTCCATGTGCTAAAGGTTTGGTTGAAGCAGGTGTGAAGAAAGTTGTTGTTGCATGTATGGATCCAAACCCATTGGTGGCAGGTAAGGGTATTGATATTTTGCGTCAAGCAGGTATCGAAGTCGAAGTAGGGATATGTGAAGATCAAGCCAAACAATTGAACAAAGGCTTTCTAAAGGCAATGTCCACAGGTATGCCTTATGTCCGATTAAAAGTTGCATCCAGTCTTGATGGGCGGACTGCGATGGCTTCAGGTGAATCAAAATGGATTACGGGAAGCAAAGCACGTTTGGATGTCCAACATTGGCGTGCCGTCTCAGGCGCAGTAATCACGGGTATTGAAACTGTTTTAGCGGATGATCCCCAACTCAATGTACGTCAACTGCCTGATGCGAATGTCGAACAGATTGTACAGCCGAAGCGTGTTATTTTAGACCGTCAAGGCCGTTTACCTTTAGATGCAAAGTTATTGGATCATCCAGAAACAGTCATGGTGATGGGACCTTTTCGTCCAGAACTGGCTCAGCTTGGTGTGATTCAGCTTGAAGTTCAGTCGCTCACTGATTTGTTAAAAGCATTAAAAGATTTTCAAATTTATGATGTATTGATTGAGGCAGGTGCAACCCTTTCGACTGCTTTTTTGCAGGAAAATTTGGTTGATGAAATGATCAGCTATATTGCACCAACTTTTCTTGGTCAATCTGCTCGTGCCATGTTCAATGCTGAATTTATCAGTATGGCAGAACAACTTCGTTTTGAACTGAATGAGCTTACCCAAGTGGGTGGCGATATCCGTTTAAAACTCACCCCTTCTAAGAGTTAGTATGAATTCAGAGTCAACGGTTTACCATAAACGTCGTCATGCAGCACGAACTACAGATGAATACTTATTTAATCAACTTGTGCCTTATTTAGGCAACAAGCGTCGTTTATTGCATCTTATTTTAGAAGCGTTAGAAAGCACAGGAACGCTGAACAATAAAAATGCTCGTGCGCCTATTTTTGCAGATTTTTTTGCAGGTAGTGGCGTGGTATCACGTTTGGCTCGTCAGAATGGCTATCGTGTGATTGCCAATGACTGGGAACCATATAGTCATGCATTGAATAATGCGATCTTATCTTGCACAGATGCCCCTCCATTTAAAGAGTTAGGTGGTTATCAAAAGGCCTTAGATTATTTAAACCGCTTACCTGAAGTCAAAGGTTGGGTCACGCATAACCTTTGCCCCCGCAATGACGAAATTTATGATCCAAGTCGAGATCGTTTGTTCTTTAAACGCCGTAATGGAATGAAAATTGACGCGATTCGTCAGCAAATTGCAACGTGGCAGGCTCAAGGTGCAATCGATGATGTTGAAATGAGTGCTTTATTGTCACCACTTCTCTATTCAGCGAGCTTTGTCAGTAACACCTCTGGTGTATTTAAAAGCTTTCACCATGGTTGGGGTGGCAAGACGCAAACCGCATTGGAACGGATTGAGTCATTATTGTGGTTAACGCCGAATCGTTTTTGTGAAATAGGCGACCCTAAGGTGCCTATGGCTGAAATGTGGTGTGTTGATGCGCAACATTTGGCGAATCAGATGAGCGGTTTTGAAGTCGATGTGGCTTATCTAGATCCACCGTATAATCAGCATGCATACAGCAGTAACTATCATGTACTCAATGCATTGACCTTATGGGATCAAGTCGATTTACCGACACCAGACACCAAAGGTTATAAAAGTGGAATTGATCGTGCTTGGCGTAAAGAACGCCCAAGTCCTTATAACTCTTCAAAATATGCTAAAGAAGCCTATGAAAAGTTATTGTCGACCATCAATGCACGTTACATTCTGACCAGTTATTCAACCGATGGTAATATTGAAGCGGGTGATTTACTTAAAGCCAATTTAGAGCGTGGTCGTGTCACTTTATTGACGCAAGATGTCCCACGCTATCGTGTCAGTAAACAACGTCAATCTGAACGTGCACGCGTGCTTGAGTTTATTGTAATTACCGACACACATGCCAAATCGGGGCCTCCAATTCGTCAGTTATTGGGTCAGTTGCATCACTATGCTGAGTTAGGTGGTGTCGATGCAACAGGCGTCGCGACACAGCTCGATTTGTGGTAAAAAATGAAAGAATACTTAGAGATACAGATATGTTCACAGGCATTATTGAAAGTTTAGGTCAAGTTGAAAGTCTTCAAAGTGTAGGTGGCGATATTCGTTTACGTATTCAAAGTAACTTGGATATGTCAGACGTACATTTAGGTGACTCGATTGCAACCAATGGCATTTGCTTAACTGTGATTGACTGGGGTGGCAATTGGTATGCTGCGGATGTTTCTCGTGAAAGCTTAAACCGCTCAACTGTGGGGCAATGGAAAGTGGGTCAATCGGTCAATGTTGAAAAAGCCATGCTACCGACCACACGTTTTGGCGGGCATATCGTCAGTGGTCATGTCGATGCTGTGGGTGAAATTACCGTGGTTCGTCAGGATGCACGTTCTTTGTATTTTGAAGTGACTGCACCGGTTGAGATCGCAAAGTATTTGGCTGAAAAAGGTTCTGTAACTGTGGATGGGATCAGCTTGACCATTAATCACTTGCGTGGAAATATTTTAAGTCTAAATTTGATTCCGCACACAGCTGAAAGAACCAATATTGGGACATGGAAAACTGGCACGAAGGTCAACTTAGAAGTGGATGTTTTAGCACGTTATATTGAACGTTTACTCTTGGGTGATCGGGCTGCTGAACAGAAACATGAATCCAAACTGAGTATGGAATTTTTAGCAGCCAATGGTTTTTTGCGCTAAAAACAGACTAAAATAGAACACAGCCTAATTTATTAGGCTGTTTTATTTTGTGAACATTCAACTTTATATCTTAGAAATGATGTGGAGAAACAACATGCAACGAGTACGTGTGAATGATTGATTTTTTACTACATCTTGAACAATTACTGCCGATGCTATTAGAGCAGTATGGTGTTTGGATTTATGCCATTTTATTTTTGGTGATTTTTGCTGAAACGGGTTCAGTTTTTATGTTTTTCTTGCCCGGTGATAGTTTGCTGATCGCGATCGGTGCGCTATGTTCTACAACTGAACTCATCCATTTAAATTATATGGGCTTAACCTTATTTATTGCCAGTGTATTGGGCTATGCCGTCAATTACTACACAGGTCGTTGGCTGGGACTCAAATATTTTAATAAACACACGCGTTATCTCAAGCCAGAATATATTGAAAAGACCAATTACTATTTTATCAAACATGGGGGTAAGACCATTTTGGTCGCACGGTTTATTCCTTTTGTCCGTTCTTTTGCACCTTTTGCTGCGGGTGCCACGCATATGAATTTCGCGAGTTTTACGCTTTATAACGTATTGGGCGGATTTGTTTGGATCGGTGTATTGTTGGCAATTGGCTATGGTGTTGGAGAAACGTTGTCGACAGTTATTTCAATTTTATAATCACGATCAATGACACCATGATAATCCAAAGTATTGAAATAAGATTGATTGAAAAAAATAAGCCCACTTTTGTGGGCTTATCGGTATCTGTATTTAGTGTTTTATAACGGTAAGAGATATGGGTGCAAGATGGGAGGTCATTTCTGAATGTTTAGAAATTGAAAAATGTCCTTTTTCAGCTTCGCGAGTAAGATAGGCTGAAATAGACTGGAAATCATTACGGCTCAAAAAAAGTTCTTGAGCAGTAATATTTCTTTTCTCTCCAACCGATAATTTTTCAATTTCGTTTGTGAGTTGATTCAAAATATCCATTTGAATTTCCTAATTTAAAGTAAAATAAGTCGATTTATAAATGGGTAAAATTCCGATGACATCGGAATATGAATATCTTGTTTCAATAATATTTCAGTTTAATGACAAAGTTTAATTAGAATGAAAAATGCACCATTTTTATGCATTTTTTTTATCTTCTGCGTGTTTCAATATATATTCAATTTCTTCTTGAGCCGCGATTTTAAGTTTTTCACGGAATATTTTTACTGCTTCTTCAATTTGGGTTTCTGCTTCAAGTTCTAATCTTAATCGAACGCTCTCCAGTTCATTTTGGATTTGATCATCGCTGATGTGGAGACTGCCACGAGCAAAGTTGAAGACTTCATCCGGGTTTTTAGTGTAGCGTTGACTATATTGTTGTATTTCTTGATCAATGTCTTGGCGTAAGGCATGAAGGTCTTGCGTTTGTTGTTGAAAGCGGGTGAGTTCATCTTGAATCAACTGCTGATTAAAGGCATTTTGTTCAGCGCGTTTCTCAGCCAATGATTTTTCTAAAGCCAATTGTTTACGAATACGTGCAGCTTCAATTAAGCGCGCTTTTTCATCGGCATAGGCTTGTTCGATTTTAAGTTGTGCAACTTGTTGAGCTCTTTGATCATTGTCCAGCCACGTTTGTATATTGGACTCAGGCGTGAGTAAATCACTGATACGACCTAAATCATCTAAAAAAGCCTCACGTACGGCTTCAGGCGCACCGAGCCAGCGTTTCTTAAAATCCTGACCGACATTAAGTGTCACCGTATTTCTCCTTGTTCAAAGGTATTATGCATATTCTGTTAGAGCTTATGGGTTTGTGGAGAGAGACCGAGTCGACGATAAGCTTTATATTTTTCTCGGCCGACTTGCTTAGCCGCTTCGTCATTCTCAACAATTTCAATAATGTGACTAAATTGCATCGCTTGTTCAAGTGGCTGATTGTTAAAATTAAAAACAATCCAGTCTGATTGATCGGGTAATCCCGCAGAAATACAGATAGGTGAATCAACTTGATCAATTCCATGCCCCAAAAAAGATTGTGGATCAAAGCTCCACAACCGTTCATCTAACTGCTGTTGAACCTCTTGATCTGGGCAGTGAATCCAAATTTTGGCCGCTTGTCGTGAGATTTTACGACATAAACGACAAGTGCTTTCCACTTGTCGTTCAGGGCTTTTTTCAAAAAGATAAAAGCTAATTTTAGCCATTCTGCTTCGCACGATTTGCAAGGAATTGAACTAAAAGTGGAACAGGACGACCTGTAGCCCCTTTGGCAGCACCCGAATTCCAAGCTGTGCCAGCAACATCTAAATGTGCCCAGCGATAGTCACGAGTAAAGCGTTGTAAGAAACAAGCAGCAGTGACTGCACCTGCTTTCGGCCCACCAATATTCCCAATATCTGCAAATGGTGAATCCAATTGCTCTTGGTAATCATCAATCACGGGCATACGCCATACACGGTCAAAGGATTGTTGACCTGCTGTTTCAATCTCTTGAGCCAACTCATCATCAGGTGAGAATAGACCCGAGAGTACAGAACCGAGTGCAACAACACAGGCCCCTGTTAAGGTTGCGATATCAATCACCAATGCAGGATTAAAGCATTTGATATAGGTGAGCGTGTCACATAACACCAAGCGACCTTCAGCATCTGTATTTAGAATTTCAACGGTTTGACCACTCATGGTCGTAACGATGTCACCTGGACGTGTTGCATGACCAGAAGGCATGTTTTCAGCAGCAGCGATTGCACCGACTACATGAATTGGAAGTTTAGATTCGCAAAGTGCACGCATTGTCCCTAGAACAGATGCAGCACCACACATATCGTATTTCATCTCATCCATGCCTAAGCCTGGTTTTAAAGAAATACCACCAGTATCAAAGGTCACACCTTTACCCACGAGAACCACTGGAGCATCTTCTGTTTTTGCAAGATATTCAATGGTAATCACACGACCTGGGCGTTCAGAACCTTTACTCACTGCGAGGAAAGCGTTCATGCCTAAATCAGCCAATTGCTGTTCATCGAGCACAGTCACTTTTACAAGCGCTGGGAATTCTTGAGCAAGTTGCAGCGCTTGTTCAGCCAAATACTCTGGGAAACAGATATTTGGAGGGCAGTTGCCTAAATCACGCGCTGTAGATTGACCTTGTTCAACGGCAGCAATTAATGCAATTTGCGCATCATCCAAGGTCGATTCAGTCGCGATCAAATCAATCTGTTCTAAAATTGTTTCAGCTTTTTTAGATTTATATTGATCGTAGCGGTAATCTGCTTGCGTTAAAGCCAAGGCAAATAAGTAATGATGCTCTACAGGCAATGCAGAGATATCGATACTGATGTGTTTGAATTTTTTTTGTGTCGCTTTGATAATATTTTGTGCGATTTTCGCAAGTTTAGCAGGCTTCAGCTCAGCTGCTTTATCTAAACCGAGTAAAGCACTGTTGGCTTGCTGTTGGATATTTCCAATCAAAGCTAAGCTTTCATTGAGTGTTGCTTTAAACTGTGTCGCTTGAATCGCTTGGTCTAAGCCGTTGATTGTATATTGAGTTTGAATATTTTCAGCATCAACTAAAATCAACAAATGTTGGCTAGACGAATTCTCGGGAAATGACGTATTAATAGTAAGTTTCATATGCTTATGTGTGCCTAATGAGACGTTTTAAATCATTAAACCATTGAACCACTACCAATGATAGAATTTCAATGAGGTTTTATATTTTTAACATTCGGGTAAACTAGCGCTAGCCGAATTCACCCCATTTTGGAAGATTACTTTGATTATCAGACGTTATCTCGTCAAACAAGTTTTGTCGACCTCTTTAGTCGTCGTATCTTTACTGACACTCATTATGATGGGTGGGCGTTTGATCAAGTACTTCGGTGTGGCAGCACAAGGGCGTCTAGATGCCAGTATTTTGTTTAGTATCATTGGTTATCGTTTACCTGAATTCTTAACGCTTATTTTACCTTTAGGTTTTTTTATTGGCTTAATGTTGGTTTTTGGTCGACTTTATGTCGATCATGAAATGGCGGTACTCAATGGAAGTGGGGTGAGTCGAAACCAGTTAGCACGTTTATTAATGCCATTAACCGTGTGTTTTTTGGTGGTGCAAACGATTTTGATGGTGTGGATGTCACCTTGGGGGATTCGTCAATTTGAACAGCTAACCACCAGTCAGGCGGTGCGTTCAGGCTTTGACTTGGTACGACCTAAAGAATTTATCTCATCGGGGCCTTATACAATCTATGCAGGTTCCTTGTCAGACGATCGTAAGAATTTAACAGAAGTCTTCTTCTATCAACGTGCCGAAAAAGCGGGTAAGCCCGATGTCATGATTTTGGCGAAAGAAGCGACACGTGTAGAAATGGCAGATGACTCAGCGAGTGTAGTTGATCTGACACTTGGTCGTCGTTATGAGATTTATCCAAACAGTCCGCAGTACAGCCAAACCGAATTTGAGTCCTATCGTTTACGGCTAGAAAGTGATAAAGAAGCAAAATTTGAAAGTGCTGAAGTTGAAGCCTTACCGATCGGTCAATTGTTTGAAGCACGCCAAGATCCAGTGGTTACGAGTGAATTGGGTTGGCGATTGTTTGTCCCTTTCACGATGATCGTGGCATTGATGTTAGCCACCGCCTTGTCTGAGGTGAGTCCTCGCCAAGGGCGTTACTTAAAATTATTCCCTGCCTTACTGATTTTTGCCAGTTTGATTGTGGCATTGATGGCGATTAAAACGCGTGTATCTAAAGATGAAATGGGGATGTGGGCATATCCTGCTGTGTTATTGATTTATGCAGTGGCTGCCGCTATTTTCTCCAGAAAACAAAAATTAGCGCCTAAATTGAAAAAGCGTATTGAGCAGGTGAGATCTTAATGTTAGCACGTAGAATTGTCGCCAAACATGTGACTAAGACGACTGCACTTGCGATGTTAGGTGCAACCGCTATTTTGTCTGCTTTACAGGTACTTTTTACCTATATGGGTGAATTGGGAAGCTTGAAAGAAGGCTATGGCGCTTGGCAAGCACTGATTTATGTCCTTTGGGGTGCACCTCAGTATTTATATGAAATTTTACCGATTTCAGCCTTAATTGGGGCGGTCTTGGGCCTAGGGACGCTAGCATCGAACAGTGAACTCATTGTCATGCGTGCATCGGGGATCAGCCTCTGGCGTATCGTGGGTTGGGTCATGCGCTCAGCGATGCTTTTGGTCGTGCTTTCATTTGCCTTAAGTGAATATGTGATTCCTTATACCAGCGAAAAAGCTGAAAGTGTCAAAAGTCACCGTTCTGCAGCTGAATTGGGTGAGGTGAAAGGCTATTGGACGCGCGAAGGTCAGCGCTATATTTATATTGATTATGCAAATTCTCAAGGGAAATTGAACAATGTAGATATGTATGACTTTGACAATGAATATCGTTTAAATTCAGTGTTAAAAGCAGAAAGTGGTCAGTTTATTCAAAACGGTCAGTGGAGCTTAACAAATGCTCAACAAGTGGATATTCTGAAAACAGGTGATTCACAAATGCTTCAAACCAAGAAGCAAGATTTGGCTTTGGCCTTGCAACCGAAATACGTGCATATGGTGACCATTGATCCAGAAGATTTAGCACCGAGCCAACTGATTAGCTTCATGGGTTATATGCATGAATACAGCCAAGTACCGAAGACCTATTTATTGGCATTTTGGCAAAAAGTCAGTGCTCCATTTGCCTTGTTGGCTTTGGTTTTGATCGCTTGTTCGTTTATCTTTGGACCCTTACGCCAACAGTCAATGGGTTTTCGCTTAGTGATTGCGCTCTTTGTTGGTCTAGGTTTTTATTACTTACAAGATTTCTTGGGTTATGCAAGTTTAGTGTATTCACCCTCACCTGCATGGTTTGTATTTTTACCTATTATTTTAATGTTCGGAGTGGGGAGCTACCTGCTTTATCGCGCGCGTTAAGCTTTCTTTTATTACTTTATTATTGCTTTATATGATCATTGTGTTGATCAGTTTTAAGTAAAAGATTTTTTAAATTGAAAATGAGATGGTGGAGATGAGTCGAAGCCATCGTGTTCAGATAGAGTCTTACCTTGAAAAAAGGTAAGATAGATTGATTAATTTGTAAACAAAAGAGTGTACATCATGACGGATGCAACTGCTGGCAAAATCCCACACGTATTGGTAATTATGGACGGTGTGGGGCATCGTGAAGCGGTAGAGGATAATGCATTTTTAGCAGCAAAAACGCCGAATTTAACTGCTATGAAAAACAATCATCCGCATGGTTTAATTTCAGGTTCAGGTGAAGATGTCGGACTTCCTGATGGTCAAATGGGTAACTCAGAAGTGGGCCATATGAACCTTGGTGCAGGGCGTGTGTTGTATCAAGACTTTACCCGTATTACCAAAGATATTCGTACTGGTGCATTCTTTGAACATGAAGTACTGATTGATGCTGTAGAAAAAGCCAAAGCGAATAATAAAGCCGTGCATATTCTCGGTTTATTGTCGGAAGGAGGGGTTCACTCTCACCAAGATCATATTGTCGCGATGGCTGAGTTGGCATTAAAACGTGGTGCTCAAGTTTATTTACATGCGTTCTTAGATGGTCGTGATACACCGCCAAGAAGTGCTCAACCTTCTTTAGAAAAATTAGATGCTTTATTCGCTCAATATCCAGGTCAAGGTCGTATCGCAACCATGATTGGTCGTTATTTTGCCATGGATCGCGACAATCGTTGGGATCGTGTCGAACAGGCTTATCGACTACTGACTGAAGGTGAGGCAGCGCGTACCGTTACCACTGCTATCGAAGGTCTAGAAGCCGCTTATGCAGCAGATGAGTCTGATGAGTTTGTCAAAGCAACGCGTATCGGTGAGATTGCGAAAGTTGAAGATGGCGATAGCATTGTATTTATGAATTTCCGTGCCGATCGTGCACGTGAAATCACCAAAGCATTTGTTGAAAAAGACTTTGCAGGATTTGAACGTCAAGTTGTGCCAAATTTAGCGAAATTTGTCATGTTAACGCGTTACCAAGCAACGATTGATGCACCAGTTGCCTATATGCCTGAGCCGTTGGTGAACTCCATTGGTGAATATCTGTCAAATTTAGGTAAGACTCAATTACGTATCGCTGAAACTGAAAAATATGCGCATGTGACCTTCTTCTTTAGTGGTGGTCGTGAAGATGAATATCCAGGTGAAAAACGTATTTTGATTCCATCTCCAAATGTAGCCACTTATGATTTAAAGCCTGAAATGAGTGCTTATGAAGTGACAGATGAGTTGGTTGCTGCGATCAATTCAGGTGAGTTTGATCTATTGGTGGTGAACTATGCCAATGGTGATATGGTCGGACATACAGGTGTATTTGATGCTGCAGTGAAAGCAGTTGAGGCGGTGGATATCAGTCTTGGTCGTGTCTATGATGCTGTTATGGCACAAAAAGGTCATATGCTGATCACAGCTGATCATGGTAATGTTGAACAAATGCAAGACTATGTCAGCGGTCAAGTACACACACAGCATACCACTGAGCATGTGCCTTTCATTTATGTTGGCCCAACGCCTGCGGAAATTGCAGAAGGTGGTGTGCTTGCCGATGTCGCACCAACGTTGTTGAGCTTAATGAATTTACCAATCCCAAGTGATATGAAAGGGCGTAATCTTGTGACATTAAAATCATAAGAGCATGTTTAAAATAAAATAAAAAGGACAAGAGAATGAATCGAAATTGGCACCAAAGCTTAGTCGCTATTGCGCTTTTGATGACGGTTCATTCTGTTGCTGTTGCGGATTCAAAAGGATTCGCAGCCTTGAAATCCAATGATGAATGGGTTGAAAATGTTGCTGAAGTTCCGATTGAGTCTATTCAGCAATTTGTGCAGATCTATGGCACGGTTAAAGATAATTATGTTAGTGAAAAATCTGACGATGCTTTATTTCTTCAAGCGATTAAAGGCTTAGTCGGTGGCTTAGATCGTTATTCACGTTATCTTAGTTCAGATGAATACCGTCAACTCTTACAATACACTGAAGGTGATCTTGCCACAGTCGATTTTGGTTTGGCTTATGATGCAATCCAATCTCAATGGCAGATCAAAAATTTGAAACCAGACGCTGACTCAGCCAAATTGGGTTTAAAGAATGGTTTGACTGTTTATAAAATTGATCAGCAGGAATTAAAACAGCTCAATGCAGGTCAGGTGGATGATGTTCTTAATGGTGCAATGGGTACAGCGATACAAATCCAGTTGTCCCCTTCAACACCGGTACTAAGTTTGATTCGTAACCAAAAATTGGATGTGGCTGATATTCAAGCCAGCATGCTTAGTAATCAAGTACTTGTCTTAAAAGTTAAAGTTTTTCAGCAAGACACAGCCAATGAAATTAAACGACTGATCGAAGAACATCAGAATAATCATCGTTTAAAAGCGGTGTTGATTGATCTGCGCAATAATCCGGGTGGTTTATTATCTTCTGCGGTTGAAACTGCAGATTTATTCTTAAATCAGGGGACGATTGTTTCGACAAAAAGTCGCTCTGAAGGTGATCAGCAGTTTCAAGCTTTACCTGGGAATGAATTCAGTCAGTTGAAACTGGGTGTACTCATTAATAATCGTTCTGCATCTGCTGCGGAAGTCTTTACTGCTGCGATGAAAGAGTTAGGTCGTGCAACGATTATTGGCGATAAAAGCTATGGTAAAGGTGTCGTCCAAAAACTATTTCCACTCGAAAATGGTGCTGCCTTACAAATGACAGTCTCACACTATTTGACGCCAAATGGTCATGCTATCGACGGACAAGGAATTGTGCCTAATATTCAATTTCCATGGCCGAATGAGATGAAGGAAGAAACTTATCTTCTACATTCGGCAGATCAACTCTTGAGAGCTAAATGATTTAAGCACTCATCAATTATTCTGAACATGATGTGTTCGATTTAAAAATTCTCTGCTCGCAATCAAAATCTATTCGTCAGTATCTAATCCGAACTTTTTTAGTCGGTAACGCAGTGATCGAAAGGTCATTCCCAATTTTTTAGCAGCAAGTGTTCTGTTCCAATGGGTCAAATTAAGCGCATTAATCAGCACTTCTTTCTCTACTTTTTCTAAATATTGTTCGAGTCCTTCTTCCGGTAGTCGATAGTCTAATTTATTCTCTTGAACAGATTGCACAGCAATTGGTGGTTGTACGTGAGCTGTTATTGGTAGTTCAGGGGCATAATTCTGCGTACGAAGCGCACTGGACTGTAAATGTTCAATCTCAATAGAATCATCATCACTTAGAGTAATCGCGCGTTCTATCACATTGCGTAACTCGCGCACATTGCCTGGAAAGTGTTGATTGGATAAAAACTTTATCGCTTTATCAGATAGTTTTTTGAGTGGAATTCCCCAGTCGGTGCAAATGATTTGAATAAAATAATTTGCCAAGACCGAAATGTCCTCGGGTCTTTCACGTAAAGGAGCAATTCGTACATCCATAACATGAATACGGAAGAATAAATCTTGTCTGAATTTACCTTGTTGAACCCATTGTTCAAGGTTTTGGTGACTGGCACTAATGATTCGAAAATCTACTTCAATTTCCTTTTCGCTGCCTAAAGGTCGGATTTTCTTTTCTTGTACGGCACGCAGCAATTTGGCTTGCATGGCTAGAGACAATTCAGCGATTTCATCTAAAAATAAACTGCCTCCATCCGCACTTAAAATGAGTCCTTGTTTATCTTCAGTTGCACCTGAGAAACAACCTTTGGTATGTCCAAAAAGCTCACTTTCCATTAATTCTTCAGAGATTGCACCACAATTAATCGCAACAAATGGATGATCATGTCGGTTGCTCAACTGATGAATCAAATTGGCAACAATATCTTTTCCTGTACCTGATTCACCTGTAATAAAAACAGGGGCTTGCGAACGTGCAATTTTTTTAACAGATTCTCTAAGGGTTTTAATGCTTTCAGAACATCCAATCAGCATTTTTTGTTCTAGAGGCAGTTGATCAATATTCGGATCGACGTCCGGAACGTTCAATGCTTTTTTGACCAGTTGATGTAGATGTTGTTGATTAATGGGTTTACTGACAAAATCAAAAGCACCTGATTTTAATGCCGATATCGCAATATCCATATTGGCGTAGGCGGTTAATACAGCGATTGGCGTTTTCGGATAATGTTGGGTGACATATTTAACCAGATCAATCCCATTACCGTCAGGCAAATTAAGATCGGTAATACAAGCGTCGTATTTATATTCGCTTAGAAAGTGCTTCGCTTGAGCCAGATGATGTGCAATATGCGTTTTGACACCAATACGCGATAGCGTCATTTGCATCAACATACATAAATCAGGCTCATCATCGATCAATAAAACCAATGGTTGTTGTTTTGCCATATCCCCAAAAAACCCAAAAAGTTACAATTTTATCAATTGGCACTCAATTCTAAAGCAAGCACCTTGTTGTTGTCGCTCTACATAAGAAAGCTTGGCTTGGTTTGCTTCACATATACTTTGTGATAAGTACAATCCTAAACCAGTTCCATTGATTTCGGTACTAAAAAATGGTTGGAACAGTTGTGATAAATTTTCTTGAGCTATACCTTGACCAAAATCTACCACATCGATATGAATCATAGCATTATGTGTATAGACATGAACTAAAATTTGCTCAATATCTGAGGCATTGTGTCGAATTGCATTACGGATCAAATTAATCATCACTTGGCGTAATTGTGGTTCATCAAACTGAGTATGAAGATCAGGATCAACATCTAATTTAATTTGGTGTTGTATATCTGATAAATCTTGAATGATTAATTCATTCATGAAAGATGACAATCCAATTATCGAGCTATCAGTTTTTCGATTTTTAGCCATATCCAAGGTATCTGTGATGATTCGATCAATACGCTGTGCTTGTTTAGAAATCATCGTGTTCAATAATCGTCTTTGATCATCGTCGCTTTCAGCATTTAATTCATTGGCTTGAACTATGGCTGCCAATGGATTGCGAATTTCATGTGCGATACTTGCAGAGAGTTGACCCAAGGCAGCGAGTTTTAATTGTTGCACTTTTTGGTTCAATCTTTGAGTGTCCTCAAGCGTCAGTAAAGTCAGGGCTTGGTTAGGAACAATGAGATTTTGAATGCGAATATCGACAGTATAGGTCGATTGAATAGATTCAAATTGGAAGCGTTCACCATCGTGAATGGTTTTTTGTCGAAGAATGTCATAAAGATCAGGTTGAAAGGTCGCCAGATGAAATTGCTCATGCGCATAGAGAGGTGAAATACCTAACAGCGTACATGCAGCAGGATTACTGACGACAATTTTAAAACTTTCATCTAAAACCAAATAACCGACTTCGATTTGCTCCAAAATATAACGATTGATATTTTGAAGTTTAAACAGTTCATTGGATTGAAAAGTATTCAGTGATTCTAAAACGTGAAAGCGCTGAATCGCAAATTGACCAAGTGCATAAACCACAAAAAATAAAAAAGCTAAAAAAGCACTATTTCCGATATTATTTAAGCTGGTTTGCGTGAATAAGCTGCCAAAAAACTGTTGATAAACGACACAAATGACAGCCACCAGAGTCATAAATAAGGCTTGATGTTTATTCAGTAAAAAATTCGAGGTAAAGACGCAGATGACGAACAGCAAACCAATCGAAATGTTCGGTCCGCCCAAGGCAAAGGTGAGTACACTGAGAAACACCAAATCTACAATATAGAGTGCGAGAATTTGTTTACTTAAAGTATCTGGAAAATATTTGAGTAAGAGCAATTGACCCAGACTCAAAGCGCTGTAACTAATTAGGGCATAGAAATAAAGAGTCGGATATTCAAAATGATCGGATGAGTCTTCAATCGTGATCAGAAAAATCAGCGTCAGACTTAAAGCAATAATCAGTCGATAATTGGTGTATAGCGTGCCTATGCGATAAATCGTTTGATAAAGCGGAATGGATCCCGTAGGCATCATACAAATCGACCTGAGTGTATAAAATTACTGAGTTTATGAGCAATTCTTAAAATTAAGGTTTAATTAATCCGTAACGAATCGCGAGATGCGTAAGCTTGACATCGCTGTCGATATTGAGTTTTTCAAAGATACGGTAGCGGTAAGTGTTGACGGTTTTAACGCTGACAAAAAGTTTATCTGAAATTTCTTGAGCGCTGATACAGTTCACCACCATCATAGCCACTTGCATTTCACGTTCCGATAATGAGTCAAAAGGCGAGGTCTGTGTATCGGATAAATAAGAACTTGCCAACTGTTCTGCAATATCTGCACTAAAGTATTTACCACCTTGCATGACTTTATTAATGGCACGAACCATTTCAGTAATCGGTGCTCCCTTGGTGATATAACCTCGTGCGCCTGCTTTAAGCAATAGAGACGGGTAAGGTTCTTCTGACAAACCACTCACGGCTAGAACTTTGGTGTCCGGTGCTGTTTGTAAAAGACGACGCGTGGTTTCCACACCACCAATGCCAGGCATGTTGACGTCTAAGAGCACAACATTCGGATGTTGTTGTCTCACGATATTAATTGCTTCTTCGCCTGATTCTGCTTGACCAATGACTTGAATACCGTCTTGATCTTCTAGCATTCGGCAAATGCCTGTTCGAACCAATTCATGGTCATCTACCACTAAAACCGTGATCACTCATACCCCCTTTTATTTATTCTCATCACAATTATTTTGTTACACAATGCAAAAAATACTTGCATTGTCATAACAAAAATAGCAATCCTATTCCTAATCTTTACTAAAATAATGTGCATAATCACGTGGTTTAATATTAATCACGTTTGCGTGTAAATGTAAGTCATATTTGAGGTGAATCGCAATTATGCAGAGAACCTCTATGAAATGAGTAAGTTATCGTGAAAAAAATTGGAAAAACGTTAATGCATGTACTGAGTGCATCAGTACTACTCAGTTTGAGTTCATTGAGCTCTGCAGAACTTGTAAATCACTCGACGGGTCAAGCAGCCATTAGTTGGTCATCGGAAGATGCGAGCCAATTACTCAATAATGATCGTGCTTCAACCATTCAGAATGACGTTGACACACCACAGGCGACGACAACGGTAACCACCACCATTCGCCAATCGAATGGGGTGGTGAATCAGAACCCCAGTGCGCAGTCCGTTCGTATTTTAGATACCAATAGTTATAGTAGTCAGCCTTCTGTCAATGCACGCGCTGCGTTAGTGATGGATGCACAAACAGGCGAAGTGCTCTACAGTAAAAATACCAATACTGCTTTACCTATTGCTTCGGTAACCAAGCTGATGACGGCTGTGGTTATCGCTGATGCTAAGTTAAACATGTCTGAAAATATCACTTTGCAGCAAATTGATTTTGCTGGTGCGGGCGGTAAAAATTCAAGTTCAACCTTGCGTGCTGGCGATACGATGAATCGTGCTGAAGCTTTACTATTTGCACTGATGAAATCTGAGAACCCTGCTGCGGCAGCTTTGGCACGCACTTATCCAGGTGGACGTACAGCTTTTGTAAACGCGATGAATGCGAAAGCACGTGCGTTAGGCATGACCTCTAGTCGATTTACTGAATCTAGTGGTTTAGATCCACGCAATGTGGCTTCAGCACGTGATTTGGGCATTTTGGTGAGTACGGCATCTCAGTACGGCTTGATTCGTCAATTCTCAACCACCCCAAGTTATGATTTTAATTTAGGCTATCGTGTCCTTAAATCAAATAATACCAATGCATTGGTACGTAATGGTGGTTGGAATATTAATATCTCTAAAACAGGATTTATTAACGAAGCAGGTCGTTGTGTCGTGATGCATACGACTTTAAATAATTCGCGTCCTGCTGTAGTCGTATTATTGGGTGCGAGTAACAGCCAAGCGCGTACCAATGATGCAACACGTTTGATGAATTGGGCGAGCCAATTACCAAAACGCATCTAACGCATTTTATTTATCTCATCATGATGTGATAAATAAAAAGCCCTGCAATTGCAGGGCTTTTTATTTTCATTCAGAAGATGAAATTACATATTTGAAAGAATAGATGTTTTCACTTGATCCATTGTTGCATCAATTGAAAGCATGACAGCATCTTGGCATTGTTTGATCGCTGTATCAGGATCTTTAAGACCATTACCCGTGACTGTACATACAATCACTGAACCTTCTTTGATTTTACCTGCTTTGATGTCACGGATTGCACCGCCTACAGAAGCAGCAGAAGCTGGTTCAACGAACACACCTTCATACATAGAAAGTAAGCGTTGAGCTTCCAAAATCTCAGCATCAGTCAATTCATCAAACCAACCATTTGAATCACGAACCACAGCTTTAGCATGGTTGAAGCTTTGTGGATTACCGATACGAATAGCAGTTGCAACTGTTTCAGGGTTTTCGACTGGGCCACCACGTAAGAATGGCGCAGCGCCTGAAGCTTGGTAACCCGCCATGATGGGTAAGCCCGCAGGTTTTGGACCTGTGAACTGATCAGTAGTAGCATCATAAACCACTTGTTCAAACTCGTCTTTCGACTGGTTTGCAACAGCTTCTGTATAACCCATCCAGTGTGCCGTGATGTTTCCAGCGTTACCTACCGGTAAGCAGTGGTAATCAGGCGCACGACCTAGCGCTTCTACGATTTCGTAAGCAATGGTTTTTTGACCTTGCAAACGGTACGGGTTGATTGAGTTTACAATCGTGACTGGCGCTTGGTCAGCCACTTCTTTCACCAGACGCATACCGTCATCGAAGTTACCGCGAATTTGCATGGTGATCGCACCGTACATCATCGCTTGCGCCATTTTACCCATGGCAATTTTGCCTTCTGGGATAAGAACAAACGCTTTGATGCCTGCACGTGCCGCATAAGCAGCCGCTGCCGCTGAGGTATTACCTGTAGATGCACAGATAATCGCTTTAGAGCCTTCTTCAACTGCTTTTGTCACAGCCATGGTCATACCACGGTCTTTAAATGAACCAGTCGGGTTTAAACCTTCGTACTTCACATAAATTTCAACATCTTTACCAATAATGCCTGGAATATTCTCAAGCTTAATCAGTGGCGTATTACCTTCGCCTAATGAAATTGCACGAGTTGTTGCAGACACTGGTAAGCGGTCGCGATAACGGTCAACTAAACCAGTATAACGAGTTGGATTCGACATGATGATGTTCCAATTGTATGTAGAGCTTGGTTAGGGGAATCATCCCCTCAACCCGATTAATTATCAAGCGATTCTAAACGAATTCGCACAATTTCGCCATGAATTGCTGACAAAGCTTGAATTTGTGCTAAAGCTTCATCCATTTTTGATTCAACGATTGGATCAGTCAAAATCACGATTGGAATTAAATCTTTTAAGCGCGGCTGTTGCATGATGGCATCGATACTGATCCCTGCACGACTTAAAATAGTCGTCACATCTGCAAGAACGCCTGTTTGATCTTCGGCATTAAGACGAATGTAGTGTCCTGTGGTCATTTCTTCACGGCTTAAAATAGGCAAGTCGCTTAGATTTTCAAATGCCAACTGTGGAATTGTACCTGCACCATCTTCTGTGTAGAGAATGTCACGGACGATATCGACCACATCAGCAACCACAGCAGAAGCTGTAGGACCCGCACCTGCACCAGCGCCATAATAAAGCGTTGGACCAACAGCATTGGATTGAACAAGAACAGCATTCTTCACGCCATTTACATTGGCCAATAATTCTTCAGCTGGAATCAGGGTCGGATGTACACGAAGTTCGACACCATGTGCAGCACGACGTGCAATGCCAAGGTGTTTGATACGGAAACCCAGCTCTTCAGCATATTTCACATCTTGCGCTGTAATTTTACTGATGCCTTCGGTGAATACTTTGTCAAACTGAAGTGGGATACCAAAAGCAATTGAGGCTAACAGAGTCAGCTTGTGTGCAGCATCAATCCCTTCCACATCGAATGTTGGATCCGCTTCTGCGTAGCCAAGTTCTTGAGCTTCTTTCAGTACATCTTCAAAAGTACGACCTTTTTCGCGCATTTCTGAAAGAATAAAGTTACCTGTACCGTTAATGATGCCTGCAAGCCAATCAATACGGTTAGCAGATAGACCTTCACGAATCACTTTAATGATTGGAATACCGCCAGCAACTGCAGCTTCATAAGCAATTTGTACTTTATATTCATCAGCAGCCTTAAACAGGGCAGTACCATGCTCAGCAAGTAAAGCTTTGTTTGCCGTAACCACATGCTTACCATGCTTCATGGCTTCCATGATGAGTTCATAAGCAGGGTGGATGCCACCCATCACTTCGACGACAACATCAACATCGGGCTGACGGACAATTTCCATCAAATCAGCACTTTGTTTAACCGAATCAGCAAGATTAAGATCTGGACGTGGGCGGCGAGTTCCAACATGTGTAATTTGAATTTCACGATCGGTGCGACGTCTAATTTCAGCAGCGTTTTCTTGTAATAGTTTAAGGGCTCCACCACCTACGGTTCCTAGACCGAGTATAGCCAGACGAACTGGTTTCACGTCACACTCCAAATTAGTTTAAAAATTTTGTTGATGCTAGATCATAGCTAAAAAGCCAGCCAATCTCTAGCACATATCTATATTTATCTTTAGGTATAAAAAACAGTAATTTAATTTATAAATATTAGTTATTTAAGCGTTTGGATAGTTCTGCTGGTGTCAGGTAGCCACCCAAATAAACACCCGCTTCATTGTAGATCGCAGGAGTACCATTTACGCCGATACTTTGTCCGAGTTTGTATTGATCTACAACAGGATTTTTACAACTTGCTGGTGGAAGTTGAGCACCTGCAATGGCTTGATCAAAGGCAACTTTACGATCAGCACTACACCAAACGCTTTGCATAGCAGGAATAAATTGATCGCCTCTTGGCCACGCGATATAACGTACTTCGATTCCAGCCGAATTGATCTCATCCATATGTTCATGCAATTTGTGGCAATACGGACAGCTAATATCGGTAAATACATACACGACATGCTTGGTTTTGCCTTTGGCTGGATACACAATCAAGTCTTCAACTTTCAAAGAAGCTAGGGCTTTTTTGCTGACTTCGGATTGGAATGATTCACCGACGTTATGCAAAGTTTTATCACCTAAACGAATGAGTTCACCTTCAATTAAGTATTTCCCATCGGCTGTGGTGTAAATCGGAGACATCCCTTCTAAGTTCACCCAATAAATATTTGGTACTTCAGTGGCTTTGATTTCAATAATTTTGGCATTGATCTTGGCGGTTTTAAAATTCTTTTCTAAATTTTGAATCAATCGCTGTTGTGCATTACGTTCAGTCAGATTAGATGCTTGTCCTGTGGCAGGTGCGGTTGCTGTAAGAGTGCCATCATCCTTTTTAGGTTGATCGGATTGAGAGCAGGCTGTGAGCATAAAGCTGGTTGCGAGTGCGCACATCAATACTAATTTTGAACGGGTAAAATGCATAAACAACCCTTTAAAGTTTTACATTATTGTATGAGGGACAAGCATACCAAAAAAAGACGATGTTTCAAAAAACTTAGATGACTGTTGCGCTTGGCTTATCACTAATATCTAGCTTCAATCTTTGATGACCACCCAAACCCTAAACTTAAACGTTAGAATTTAAAAATATCTTATTTCTCAAGGCCTGACTCAGTGAATTAAGCACGAGGATGGTGTGTAGCATGAAGGTGTTGCATCCGAATTTGCGCCACATGGGTATAAATTTGTGTTGTTGACAGATCACTATGACCCAGCAGCATTTGTACCACACGTAAATCTGCACCGTGATTGAGCAGGTGGGTTGCAAACGCATGTCTTAAAGTATGTGGTGAGAGTTCTGTTTGAATATTGGCTTGTAAGGCATAGCGCTTAATGGCATACCAAAAATTTTGACGACTCATGATGCCACCATGTTGGGTCAAAAAAAGATAATCCGTTGCAGACTTGTAGAGTTGTGGACGAGACTCTTGAATATATTTCTCAATCCACTCTGCTGCGATTTGCCCCAATGGAACAAGACGCTCTTTATTGCCTTTTCCAAGAATCCGTAAATAGCCTTGATTGAGATTAAGCATATCGACACGGAGATTAATTAATTCACTGACCCGTAGACCACACGCATAAAGGACTTCGAACATGGCGCGATCTCTAAGCCCTAACGCCGTATTGGTGTCTGGTGCATGAATCAAAGCTTCGACATCTTGTTCTGATAAGTCTTTAGGTAAAGCACGACCAAGCTTCGGTGTTTTATGCGATGCAACAGGATTGTCTGTTCTGAGTTTTTGCTCTCTTAAAAACTTATAAAATGATCGGAGTGCTGAAAGTGTCCGCGCAATAGAACGTGGGCTTTTCCCGATTTTAGTTAGATAAATGAGCACATCCGAAATATCATCGTGATTCCAATCTTGCATAGATTTGGATGTTGCCTGACTGCATTGAATCAAATCAGAGAGATAGGCATTTCGCGTATGTGGACTGACGGTTTGTGCAATCAAGTAATCTTTAAAGCTTTGTAAGAAGAAAAGCTGTTTTGGAATGTTTACTGCAACAGGAATACGCGGTTTTTTATTTAGCATGATGCTCTCAAAATTAATTTATTAAACCGATAAATATGATTGGTTTAATTGACCCTATTATCATAATAATCTGAATTTGATGTGTTATAACAGATGCGAATCATTATCTAGCTTATTTGGTAATTATTCTCATTTGTTTGTATACTGTTCAAAATATTAAAGGGTTGGATGCAGTGCGTTTATCTGATTTAAAGGTTAAACAATCAGCCATCATTAGCAAAGTCAATCGAACTTTGGATGGCGAAATCTCAAGCGATTTGGTCGCGAGTCGATTAGAAACTCTAGGTTTTATTCCAGGTACAAAAGTGCAGGTGATTACCAAAGGGATCTTTGGTGGTGACCCGATTTTAATCCAAATTGGATTTACACGATTTGCACTGCGTAAAAATGAAGCTGAAAAAATTGAAATTCAACTCGAGGGAGCATCTGCATGAGTGATGCATTACGTATTGCCCTTGTAGGTAACCCGAACTGCGGTAAAACATCTCTATTCAACCATTTAACGGGGACACGCCAAAAAGTTGCGAACTATGCAGGTGTGACCGTTGAACGTAAAGTTGGTCATTTTACTTTAGCTTCTGGCAAGCCAGTTCGTGTATTGGATTTGCCAGGGACTTATAGTTTAGATGCAACCAGTCCTGATGAAGAAATTACCCGCGATGTTGTGCAAGGTAAAATTGCAGAAGAAGGTCAGCAAGATGCGTTCTTGTGTGTGGTCGATGCAACCAACTTAAAGCTACATCTAGGGCTTGTACTTGAGATGATCAATTTGGGTCGTCCAATGTTGCTTGTTTTAAACATGATGGATGAAGCACGCCGTCGTGGTATGCAGATTAATATCCAAAAGTTGTCTGAGCGTCTAGGTATCCCTGTTGTTGAAACGGTTGCTGTGCGTAATGCAGGCATTGAAAACCTAATGAACGCCTTGGATCAAAGCAAATATACCGTTCCTCAAACCGAACTCACAGGTTTGAAGGGCACAGATCATGAAAAAGTTGAAGCGATTGTTCATGATGCCGTGCAATTCATTGAGCAAGATGACAAGCGCTCAGCTTTTCTGGATAAAATTTTCTTACATCCAATTTTGGGCTTAATTAGCCTTGCAGTGATGATGTTTGTGATTTTCCAAGCTGTCTTTGCTTGGGCTGCACCATTTATGGATGGTATTGAAAGCTTATTCGGATGGCTCGGTGAGTTGGTTGGAGGCAGTATTTCGCATCCCTTACTCAATAGTTTGGTCGTGGACGGGATCATTGCGGGTGCTGGTGGGGTGTTGGTCTTCTTACCACAAATTTTAATCCTGTTTTTATTCATTTTGATTTTAGAAGAGTCAGGCTATTTACCGAGAGCAGCATTTTTGCTCGATAAGCTGATGTATAAATCAGGTCTATCAGGTCGTGCATTTATTCCATTACTCTCAAGTTTTGCCTGTGCGATTCCCGGGATTATGGCATCACGGACCATTAGTGATCCGCGAGATCGTTTAACCACGATTTTTGTCGCACCTTTGATGACGTGTTCAGCACGTTTGCCTGTCTATGCTCTGTTGATTGCAGCATTCATTCCTGATCAAACGGTGGGTGGAATTTTCAATCTGCAGGGTCTAGTGTTGTTTGGCTTGTATATGGCTGGGATTGTCAGTGCACTATGTGTGTCTTTTGTGATTAAGTTTTTCCATAAAGACAAATCACAGCATATGCTGTTGATGGAATTACCGAGCTATCGTTTTCCTGACTTAAAGAATATTTGGATTGGTTTGCTTGATCGTGCCAAGATTTTCTTAAAGCGTGTCGGTGGGATCATCTTTGCATTGTCTATCTTGCTTTGGTTCTTGTGTACATTCCCACAACCCCCTGAAGGTGCAACGCTTCCTGCGATTGACTACACCTTGGCTGGCATGTTGGGTCATGTATTAGAGCCGATCTTTGCACCACTCGGTTTCAACTGGCAGATCTGTATTGCATTAATTCCTGCGATGGCTGCACGTGAAGTTGCGGTGGCTGCATTGGGTACTATCTATGCATTGTCTACAGTCGATGAAGATGCCATGTCTGAAGGTCTTGCGGCAATCATTAGTGGTGGTGGTGAGCTTGGATGGTCAATGGCAACTGGTTTGGCTGTCTTGGTTTGGTTTATCTATGCACCACATTGTTTACCGACATTGGCGACAGTTCGTCGTGAGACAGGTTCATGGAAAACTGTAGGCATCATGACGGCGTACTTGTTTGGTTTGGCTTATTTAATGGCGTTCTTAACATATCAAATCACTTCACGCATCTTTGTATAAATGATCGTGTGTAAATGATTTTACGTAATTGATCTTGTGTAAGTGATTGAGGAGAAAGAAATGATTGAAATTGCAATTATTGCTGCTTTGGTGCTTTGGAGTACGGTTGTTGTGTTTAAGAAGGTTTTCCCGAAAACTTCAAATTCAGTTTTCTCTTCTTTATCGACGGCATGTGATAAGCGAGGCTTGAATCAATTAGCCAAATGGTTACAACCCACGCTGGCTTCAGGTTGTGGAGGTAATTGTAGTTGTCCTGCAACTGAAGAAAAAAGTCCCAACAAATCTGAAATTCAAGCGGTGAAGTGGAAGTAATCATAGTTTGATGTTTCGATTAAAAAAAAGCCGTCTATTTAGACGGCTTTTTTTACGCACGGACACAAAATAATTGTCATAAAATGAAAACAAAAAAAGCAATAAAAACGGCAAAGTGCTAACATTTTGCAGATTTAAAAATATCAATACTGGTGGGGTAAAATGTTAATACAACGCGGTGGGCTTAAAGTTGTGGCTGGACTTGGAATTTCGGGTGTTTCAGCAGTCAATTTTTTACATGAGAAGGGCTACCGTGTTGCAGTCACCGATTCCCGTGCTGTTCCTCCGGGTCATGATCAAATTCCTGCAGAGGTACAAACCAGTTTTAGTCAATTTGATCAAGAATTATTGCTCAGTGCAGAAGAAATCATTATCAGTCCAGGTTTAGATCCAAAACTACCTGAAATTCAAGTGGCGATTGCCAAAGGCATTCCTGTGATCAGTGAGATTCAGGTGTTACGCCGTGCAACCGATAAACCTATTGTGGCAATTACCGGTTCAAATGCAAAAAGTACCGTGACGACCTTAATTGGTTTGATGGCTGAAAATGCCGGAAAAAAAGTGGCGGTAGGGGGGAATTTGGGACGTCCTGCTTTGGATCTCACCAAAGATGATCCTGAGCTCTATATTTTAGAGTTATCAAGCTTTCAGTTAGAAACGACATCAAATCTCAATGCTGAAGTGGCAGTAGTGTTGAACCTGAGCGAAGATCATTTAGATCGTCATGGCGATATGATGGGCTATCACACGGCCAAGCATCGTATTTTCCAAGGGGTGAAGAAAGTTGTCCATAACCGTGATGACTCTTTAACACGTCCTTTGGTTCCAGATGCAACACCCATGCAAAGCTTTGGTTTGAACGCACCTGATATGAATCAATATGGCGTGTTGCGTGAAACAGATGGCACGATGTGGTTAGCACGTGGCCGTGAACGTTTGCTCAAGAGTTCAGACATGTATATGCAAGGTACACATAACGTAGCAAATGCTTTGGCATGTTTAGCTTTGGGTGAGGCGATTGATTTACCTTTAGACTCAATGCTTGAAACGCTTAAAACCTTCAAAGGTTTGGAGCATCGCTGTGAGTTTGTGAAAGATGTCAATGGTGTTCGCTATTACAATGATTCTAAAGGCACGAATATCGGTGCAACCTTAGCTGCGTTGGATGGTTTGGGTGCTGCAATTGAAGTTGAGCAAGGTAAAGTGGCGATTATTTTGGGTGGTCAAGGCAAAGGTCAAGACTTTACCGCACTGCGTGAGTCACTTACTAAGTTTGCAAAAGTTGCCGTGTTGATCGGTGAAGATCGCCCTGTGATTGAAAAAGCGATTGAAGGCACGACCACCTTATTGCATGCTGAATCTTTAGCGGAAGCGGTTGCACTGTGTCAACAACACACTCAACTGAATGATGTGGTATTACTGTCACCAGCATGTGCGAGTTTTGATATGTTTAGTGGCTATCCACAGCGTGGTCATCAATTTATTGCTTTAGTGAATGAGCTACATTAAAAAAGAACAAGGAATAGATTATGGCTGGGTTGGCTCAGACAACGATCAATAAAATTTCTCAAAAATATAATCACTGGTTGCCTCGTGTACCCAGTGAAATTACGCCTAGAAATGTACTGATTTTCTGTGTGATTGTATTGCTATGTATTGGTACAGTCATGGTGGGTTCGGCGTCGATGCCGTATGCAGAACGATTGCATGAAAATCCATTTCACTATGTCATTCGTCACGCGATTTCAATTGTAGTTGCGTTTGTCGCAGCGCTGTTGGCATATCGTATTTCGCTGAATACATGGTTTAAGAATACCTTTCCCTTATGGTTGGTGACCATTGTATTACTGATCGCGGTATTGGTCGTCGGTTCAGAAGTCAATGGTTCGACCCGTTGGATTCGTGTGGCTGGATTTACCTTCCAACCCACAGAAGCTGCCAAGTTGATGATGGCAATTTTTACTGCAGATTATGTGGTACGCCGTGCCGAAGAGGTTCGAAACAATGTTAAAGGTTTAATCCGCTTAGGTGTGATTATGCTATTAACAGTGGGTTTGATTATTGCAGAGCCAGACTTAGGGGCAACCGTGGTGATTGCGCTGACGATGCTGGGTGTATTCTTCTTAGCAGGTGCCCCGTTGATTCAATTTGGTATTGCACTCGGTGCGATTCTGGGCGCATTTGGATTTTTGATTGTATTTGAGCCTTATCGTTTTGAACGTTTGATTTCCTTTACCAACCCTTGGGCAGATCCACTCGGTACAGGTTACCAGTTGACCAATGCACTCATGGCGTTTGGTCGTGGAGAATGGTTCGGTGTTGGACTCGGTCACAGCATCCAAAAGATGTCCTATCTGCCTGAGGCACATACGGACTTTATGCTCGCCATTTTGGCAGAAGAGTTCGGCTTTCTGGGCATTACCACCGTCATGGTGTTGTCTTTTCTGATGGTGGCTTCATGCATTAAGATCGGTCATCGTGCGCTTAAGCATCAATATCTGCGTGCAGGCTATTTGGCTTATGGCATCAGTATTATTTTCTTACTGCAGATTATTGTAAATGCGGGTATGAATTTAGGGATTTTGCCAACCAAAGGTCTAACATTACCCTTCATTAGTTATGGCGGTTCATCTCTCATTATGTGTGCTGTAATGATCAGTTTGATGTTGAAAATTGATGCAACAACGCGAGAGAAAAATAGCGCTAAAGAAGAGTCAAGTTTCTAATTTGACTCGAATCTTCGATCGATTCATTCGAAATATTAAAAAGCAGAATCTCTATTGATTTAGATGTTCTGCTTTTTTGTTGGGTATTCGAAGGGTGAAAACATTAATTTAAGGATGATTGGTTAAGACCATCGGTGGCATATGTGTTCCACAGTTTAGACAAACGACTTGTCCTGACTTAGGTTTTGAAAGTGGGATCAACGGAATAAAAAATAAAGAAAAATAGTTGCGCTGTTGTTTCATTTCATATGCGCTATAGGTTTTGCAGACTGGGCATAAAAATTGTCCTTTGTCTGTCTTCATTGTTTTAGGTCCCACACCAAAAATAAAAAACATATCAAGCTCCTATGATTGAAGAGGATGAATGCTTTAAGCATTCCATCTAAATGATCAGGTTGAAATCAATATAGATACAAAAGCAGATAAAAACTGTTCATATCTTGTGATTAAAGATCATTTGAATCACTTTTATGAGTCAAGCATGATTTTATAAAGTCTTAATTTTAATTGTGTTATATCGAGTTTGAATCTTATTCAAAAATCCCATGAATCGTTGTGCCTTTGGGTATACGATTACGATCCCATTGTTGAACAGCTTGTATAAGCATATTTCGTGGTCGATCTAAGTCGACAGCTTTTTGACCTAATGCGTTGAGCGCTTTTAACAGTAATTCGGGTGCATGTTGAATATTGAGTGCTTGGGCATGGTTTTGTTTAGAAAGCTTGTCACCACGATCGTTCATCGCTAAGGGTAAATGCATATAAGTGATCTCAGGGTAACCCAATACCCGTCCTAACCAGATTTGCCTTTCCGTATTGTCCAAAAGATCTGAACCACGAACGACATGATTGATCCCTTGCAAGTAATCATCCACCACGACTGCCAGTTGATAGTTAATAATGCCATCACGGCGTTTTAGGACAAAATCACCCAAATCTTGTTTTAAGTTCGAACAATGTGTGCCTTGCAATAGATCATCAAAACAGATCAGCTCGTCATTCACTTTGAGTCGAATGGCTTGATCTTCAAAGGCTAAATTTAAACCCTGACAAGTGCCTTGATAGATATGATTTGAACCCAGCATCTTACGTGTGCATTGGCATGCATACACCCAAGCTTGTTGATGGAGTTGTTCGAGTATTGCGTGGTAGAGTTCGAGGCGATCTTTTTGGAAGATAATTTCGCTGTCTGAATGCAGTTCGAATGCATCTAAGCATTTGAGGATATGTTCTTCACTGCCAGGATAGATACGCGGCATATCGGTATCTTCAATACGAACCAGCCACTGCCCGTGTTGAGATTTGGCTTCGCAATAGCTAGCAACCGCAGTGATCAATGAGCCAAAATGCAAAGGGCCGGTTGGCGAAGGCGCAAACCGACCCCGATAAGCCACCACCTGATCTGTCTCCTCCTTGTGCAAAGGAGAAGTGAGGAGGGGATTATTCGAATACATATTAACCGTTGTTTTGCTTCTCTTTGATTTCAGCCAAAGTTTTGCAGTCAATACATAATGTTGCAGTTGGACGTGCTTCTAAACGGCGCAGACCAATTTCGATACCACACGTTTCACAGAAACCGTAATCATCATTTTTGATCGTTTCAATAGACTGCTCGATTTTACGAATCAATTTACGCTCACGATCACGAGTACGTAATTCAATCGCAAACTCTTCTTCTTGAGTTGCTCGGTCATTTACGTCTGGAAGTGCAGTATTTTCATCTTGCATGGTGTTTAGAGTACGGTCGACTTCGGACATAAGCTCTTCTTTCCACGCCAATAAAATTTTGCGGAAATGTTCAAGCTGTCCTTCGGACATGTATTCTTCATTTTTTTTCGGCTGATAAGGCTCGATGCCAAATAGACTTGCTGTTGTACCGCCTTCAGAAGCCTTTGGCTTGGTTTTACGCACACGTTTAGCTTTCTCTTCCACTACAGTGTTTGCATCATCCAAGACTTGATTTTGGTTTTCATTCGCCATAAAGGGCATTCCTCATCATATACGTATATATGTGTACGTAAAAAATATGGTGATATCCAAATATTTTTATCGCTCCCGATAGATTGGAGCCATCGGGGGCGTCATCATATAGATTTTTTACTAAAGATGAAAGTGATGTATATCGGGTTTTATCTTTATACAAATCCATTTGGTCGAATAAACTAATCGATATTCAATCAAAAGAAAAGCTAATATCCTGAAATATCTTGATTAATATGCTGTGTAAAGTGAGTTAAGCGATGAACTTGCGTCTCAAAGGTACTATTGTCTTTTAAAAGTAAGCATCTGTAACCTGGTGCAGCACTATCTAAAGCAAAATCATAACTTTTAGGTTTAAATTGAACAGACGTGGATGGTGTCGATAGAAAGTGGATTTGATTCCAGATATTCAGCGAATCTTGATGCACATGACCACAAATCACGGCACGAATTTGCTGATACTCTGCCAAAACATTTTTCAATTCATCGCTGTTCTTTAGTTTGTGTTGATCAATCCAATGTGATTGCATCTCGAGCGGATGATGGTGACAAGCGATGATCACATTATTGTGTTGGGTTTGTTCTAATATTTCACGTAAATGTTGAAGCTGTTCAGCTTGAATCCAACCGTCAACTTTACCCGTAACAGCGCTATTTAGCAAAATAACACGCCAATTGGCAAAAGACAGTACTCCAGGCATGGGCTCAGGCGTTAAAAATGGAAAATGAATGGCATTGTCATGATTCCCAGGAATTTGATAAAAAGGGATATTCAAGCTTTGCATATACTGCTGATAACGAGCATAGGTTTCAGGTTCAGCCACTTGGGCTAAATCACCTGTGTGAACAATGGCATCAATATCTGAATAATTTTTTAAAATGTCTTCAATCACGGCATGGAAACTTTGCTCAGGATTCATTTTAACAAAAGTGGAGCTGACCTGATCCATCAAATGCGTATCAGTGATTTGAATAATGATTTTTTCAGTGCTTTGTTGTTTTTTTAATACTGTCATCGCATATCACGCTATGAATTTGAGTTTAATACAAGGTGTTGTTTCAACCATTGCAAAGCCATAATCACAGGGGCATTTCTAAGCTGGCGTGATTTGAGGAGTTCATCCAAATGTGCATAGTTGAGAAGATGAAGTTGAATATTTTCACCTTCATCGGGCATTCCAAAGATGCCCCCTTGTTCAGGTAATTCAGCTTGAGCAACATATAAATGGAAAATTTCATCACATGCACCGGCTGAAGGGTAAAAGCTAAATAAATGTTCTAGCTGATCAATTTCACACCCTGATTCTTCTAAGCTTTCACGGCGAATACAGGTTTCAGGTGATTCATCTCCATCTAAAACGCCTGCAATGATTTCTAACTGCCAAGGTGATACCTCATCATCTATGGCACCAATACGAAATTGTTCAATTAAAGCAAAGCGTTGTTGCTGGTCATTATAAATCAGTACACCGGCAGCTTCTTTACGATGAATCAATTCACGATGAATGAGTGCGGTATAGGCCGTTTGATTAAAAAGTTGATGGCGAATGCTGACTTTCTCAATCTGAATAAATCCTTTATAGAGATATTCACGAGAATGAATTTCAAAATCTTTATTGTTATATGTTGCTTGTTGAAGGATTTTCATTCGTCAAAAGTTAGGATGAAATTATTCTTTTCATCCTAACCGAAGATTTTAGAAAGACAAATAAAAATTTATGAATTTATTGCTGTTGATACAATTTTTCCCCTTGTTTTTGAAATTCCATTTTCATGGTTTCCAAACCTATTTCTATTTACTGATCGCTTTGCTCGCAACTCATCGCATCTTTTTGATGAAGCGCATAAGATCTCACATTTTGAGTAATTTTCATTGAGCAGAACTTTGGTCCGCACATTGAACAAAAATGCGCTGACTTATGCGCATCCTTTGGCATGGTTTCATCGTGCATGGATCGGGCAGTATCTGGATCTAAACTGAGGTTAAACTGATCTTCCCAACGGAACTCAAAACGTGCTTTAGAAAGGGCATTATCACGCACTTGAGCACCTGGATGACCTTTGGCTAGATCGGCTGCATGCGCTGCAATTTTGTAGGTAATGATGCCATCTTTCACATCTTTTTTATTGGGCAAGCCAAGATGCTCCTTTGGTGTGACATAGCAGAGCATCGCTGTGCCGTACCACCCAATCATCGCTGCACCGATGGCAGAGGTGATGTGATCATAGCCTGGTGCAATATCAGTGGTTAAAGGTCCAAGGGTATAGAAAGGCGCTTCCTTACAAACTTCGAGTTGGAGATCCATATTTTCCTTGATCATATGCATCGGTACGTGACCAGGACCTTCAATCATCACTTGAACATCATGTTTCCATGCCCGATGTGTCAGTTCACCTAAAGTTCTGAGCTCCGAAAATTGAGCTTCATCATTGGCATCTTGAATACAGCCCGGACGTAAACCATCTCCTAGGCTGAAAGAGACGTCATAGGTCTTCATAATTTCACAAATGTCGTCGAAATGCGTGTAGAGAAAATTTTCCTGATGATGCGCGAGGCACCACTGTGCCATGATCGAACCACCACGGGACACAATACCTGTGAGGCGATTTGCAGTTAAAGGAACATATCTTAAAAGTACGCCTGCATGAATGGTGAAATAGTCCACGCCTTGTTCGGCTTGTTCAATGAGCGTATCTCTGAAAATTTCCCATGTGAGGTCTTCGGCCACACCATCCACTTTTTCCAAAGCTTGATAGATCGGAACAGTACCAATCGGAACCGGAGAGTTACGGATAATCCACTCACGAGTTTCATGGATATTCTTGCCTGTAGACAGATCCATAATCGTGTCCGCACCCCAGCGGGTTGCCCAGGTCATTTTTGAAACTTCTTCATCAATACTTGAACCAAGTGCTGAATTTCCGATATTGGCATTAATTTTCACTAAAAAATTACGCCCAATAATCATCGGTTCAATTTCAGGATGGTTAATATTGGCAGGAATGATGGCACGTCCTTCCGCGATCTCTTTACGGACAAACTCAGGCGTAATTTGTCTTAAATTCTTTGCACCAAAATTTTCCCCACCATGCTGACGTGTATCTACACCATCGAGTTGTCGCTGATTTTCTCGAATTGCGATGTATTCCATCTCAGGGGTGATGATGCCTTGCTTGGCATAATGCATTTGAGTGACATTTTTTCCACGTTTCGCTTTACGTGGTTTTTGAATATGTTTGAAACGAATATCTGCTGTTCGAATGTCTCGTAAACGCTCTTGCCCAAATTTGGAACTCAGTGTGTCTAAAATTTCGGTATCGTTGCGTTGTTCAATCCAATTTTCACGAACGTTCGGCAAACCTTTATTGAGGTCAATGACAATATTTGGATCGGTATACACACCAGATGTGTCATAAACCATAATGGGAATATTTGTTGCACCACCTAACCCTGTCGGGGTGTCAGAGAGTGAAATTTCACGTACAGGGACTTGAATATCTGGTTGTGAGCCTTGGATATACACTTTACGAGATGCGGGTAAAATTCGAGTCAGGTCTTTAGCATCTTGCTCATGTTGGGCAGAGAGATCAGAAGAGGTGAGATTCGTTAATTGGTTCATTGCAATGATCCTTATGAATGACATCAACGAATCAAGCACGACCAAAAACGGTGGCGATTTACTCTATTTCTTTGCTTTATTTACAATTTTATTGCTATCAATAAAGCTATTTCCACTGAAATAGATCAAATGGGTGCGTTAGTTTTTAGATGGCTTGATTCCTACGCAGGTCTTAACCTGATCAGGTTCAACGGTACTCATCTTCATTAGATGATCTCAGCGAGGGATTACTCGCGCTCCGTCAAGCGATGTGAAGATACTAGCATATCTTCAAAAAAATTATTGAAATTGCCTGATCGATTGAATGGGCTTTTTTTTGATTTAAAAGAATAGAGATGAGGGAAAAGAAAACATCAGATTAATAGGAACGGCAAATCGCATCAGTAAAACAGTTACGTGTTTGAGCTTGCGTTAAATCAATGGGTTTTAAGTTTAGGTAGTGTCTCAGTTGAGCTTGTGGTGTTATATCTCCTACTTGAGAGGACGTTGTTTTTGTACGTTGCTCACTGTCTAATTCAATAAACTTAAGAAAGCGATGAGCTTGTTCGGCCAATATACTGTTTTGATGTGTAGCCAGTTGCTCAATTTCACTTAAAGTGGAAGGCTGAATATCAATCACCCCTTCAAAGTTGATTGATACAGGAGAGTCAGGTAACCCGATAAAGAAAAAATGACTATATGCATTCAGTAAATATTCCGCATCTCTCTTTAAGGGGCTTTGAGGATATTTTTTTAGGTAGGATTCCCAAAATAATGCTCGCTGTAATGTCTCTTGTGGTGAAATCATTAAGGTATTTTTATTAAACGTTGAAGTTTGATTTTGTTGACCCAGTTCAACCATGAATGCTTTTTGAGCTTCTGGGAAATAAGGTGCGAACACTTTGGCAAGATATTGTGAATTTCGCGTATAAGCTGTTTTTCCAGCACCAAGATCGCTAAGCTCAATATAAGCCTGACCCTTATGGCGAAGCAGATATTGATCACGTGGATGAAGTTGTTCTATATGACTTTGGTGAATCGTTGGAAAGGGCGATTGGTCAAAAGCATATTGGTCAAAGGCACGTTGTTGCTCAGGTGTCCGGTCAACGGTCAAAAAGTTTGCATACATTTGATCCGCCATCTTCATCAAACGCTTTTGCTCTTCAGCGCTAATCAGCGGTAAACACAGACGAATATCACGGTTGATTTCTTCTAAGGCAAATGTGGTTCGCTGTGCTGACATTGCAGCCATTTCTTTTTTTAAATTGCTACAGATTGCATCGACATCGGGTATGAACACACTGTTCTTTTGTTGTTGCTTAATTTCAGTTTTGACTTCTTCAGGTAAGATGGGTTTATTACATGCACCCAGCATGACACAAGCTATAAACATGAATAGAAGTGGATAAGATGAGCTGTATTTAAAATTTAAATTCATTTGACCATCGGGGATGAATTGAAAAGCAGTGAGTTGTGCAATATTGTTGCTGATGGTAGCGTGCTTCAAAGCTATAAATTGTATCGGATTCGCAATAAATGGTTAATCGGTAAGCAGATTTTGCATTAGTCTAGTGGTATTTATGTCACTGATTGTTGAAAAGTCATCAGACTGAAAAAATGTAATAAAAATGATACGTAAAAAGATCATGTTGGCATTAATATCAATGTTTGATGAAACGCAAAGATTATTTTATTCAAGTGCTTAAGGCTATGTACAAAAATGATGAAAAGAACCTTAGTCCTCACTAGCTTATTTTTACTTAGTCCGCTTTGTTCAGCTTTGGATTTGGTAGAAGCGTATGAACGCGCTAAAACTGCCGACCCAAACTGGCAAGCCAATTTATATCAATATCAAGCAGATCAACTGGATGTTGGAGTTGCAAGAGGGTATTTACTGCCGACGGTGACCGTTTCTGGAAATGTGACCCGTAAGCATCAAGACTTGAATGAGTCGAGTAGTAGTGGCGTTTTTGCTGGATCGAATTTAATGAGTAGCACCTCAACGACCAAGCAGGCTGCGATTACAGCAAGGCAGCCGATTTTTCGGGTTGATGCATGGCAAGGCTATAAGCAGGTGAAGACTTCAGTGCAACTCAGTGAAGTTAATTTAAAACTTCAACGTCAGCAACATTTGCTCAATGTTGCGGATGCTTATTTTAATGTACTTCGTCAACAAAGCCTAACTGCGACCAATGCTCAAGAAGAAAAAGCGCTCTTAGAACAACTCAATACGATGAATGCTAAATTGCGCGAAGGCTTGGTTGCAAAAAGTGATGTGAGTGAAGCCAATGCCCAATATCAAAATGCCCGTGCCAACCGTATTGCAACGGGTGTGCAACTCATATTAGCGCAAGAACAGTTGGCACAATTGATTGGTCCATATCAAGAAAAATTGGCAGTATTGCGTGATGATTTTCAATACCAAAAGCCTGTGCCAAATGTATTAAATGAATGGGTCAATTTAGCGCAAAATCAAAATTTAGAAATTCAACAAGCTCGGTTGCAGTTGCAATATGCCAATGATCAACGCCGTGTTGAACAGGCTGCGATTTATCCGCAAATCGATGCTGTTGCGACCTATGGTTATAATGCACAAAGCCCTAAAACCATGATTTCAAGTGATGGACAGTTTGACCAAGTGGGCGTGGAAATGAATTGGAATGTGTTCACAGGTGGTCGAACCAAAACCAATATTGAAAAATCTAAAAGAATCGTTCAAAAATCAGATGCGCAGTTAGATGCCGCAGTTCGTAAAGCCAATACCGATGTTAAAAAATCGTATTTGCAAGTTGAAACCGATCAGGCAACGTTACAAGCCCGCAAGGCTGCAATGGAGTCATCTGCCTTAGTCTCCAAAGCATCAAAAGCGCAATATGATGAAGGCTTGAAAAATATGGTAGATGTGCTTTTGGCTCAACGCAATGCATTTTCAACAAAACAAGAATTTGTGAATGCGCAATATGATTATGTCATGAATGTTCTGAAATTAAAGGCATCCGTCGGACAGTTGAATGAAGATGAAATTCGTCAAATGAATGCCTGGCTGACTTATAAATAATCAGATTTAGGATTTCCTCTCATTTTTGTAAGCCAATTTGAGCATCAGAGATCGAAGTTAAGATTTGATCTGATCGTAAATGGATCAGTATCAAAGTTGTATTGGTCTTTGTCATCAATTGTTCATAATTTGGGTGTTTAATACGGCTTTAAAATAGCAGAGTTGTAGTATTTACTCACTTTGTCAGAATGAATTGTTATAAACAGAAGTACATCGTATGGAGTAAAGCATCTTGAGCCCAAGTAACCCTATTCTTAGCCATCATATTTCTTCTCAATTTAATGAAGATTTACAGGATGTGCATACCAAATTTATGACCATGGGGGGCTTGGTAGAACAACAAGTTGCAAATGCAATTCACGCGTTGCTCGATACCAATGTGAATTTAGCAATCGATGTTCAATTTCAAGACAATGCCGTTAATCAATATGAGCGTGAAATTGATGAAGGTTTAACGTTGATTTTAGTACGCCGTCATCCTGCTGCAAGTGATTTACGCATGGTGATCGCGATGTCAAAGGCGAATACGGATTTAGAGCGTATCGGTGACGAAGCTGCAAAAATTGCACGTATTGCTCAGAATTTATGTGAAGAAGGTGAGTCGCCTCGTGGTTATATGGAAACTCGCCATATTGGAAATCAGGTTCGCGTGATGATTCATGATGCACTCGATGCTTTTGCACGTGTAGATGCAGAACAAGCATTAAAAGTCTTGTTGGCAGATGCCGATATTGACCGTGAATATCAATCGGCTACACGGACGCTGATGACGTATATGATCGAAGATCCGCGTCATATTTCTCGTGTATTAAATGTCATGTGGGTTCTACGTTCACTTGAGCGTATTGGGGATCATGCTCGCAATATCTCCGAGCAAGTGATCTATATGGCGAAAGGTTTTGATGTACGCCATACCAGCGTTGAAGAGATTGAAGAAAAGGTTCAAGGCGGACATTGATCCGATAGAATCTCAAAAGCCTCAATGTTATTGAGGCTTTTTTATGCCTTGCTCTTTATCGAATGGACTAAATGCTGGTTAGAGTGGGTATTGGTATATATGTCAAACGAATAGTCAATTTGAAGGCAAAAAAATTCCTAGATTTTGGGGGAAATCTAGGAAGGAAAACTGAATCTTTATTAAGGGATCAGTAGAATATTATCAACTGTGTTAAATTTTACATTAACTCAATCTTTTGTGATGAAATTAATATAACGTGTTTTAGTGTAATCGTCAGCTTGCTTATTGTGTCACTATGTAAAGATAATTCGCTTTAATGTAAAGTTAACTCTTTGTTTAGATTTAATAATATTCAAACAATGTCATATTTTGACATTGACAATAATGATCTTAATCACTAATTCAGCTCACTGAATTATTTTGCTGCTAATAAGTCAATCTTAAATTAATCTGAGGTCGAATGCGTTTAATGCTATGAACAATTTTTAAGCTCTTTTTTCTATCCCTAACTCAATATGCTCTATTAAAATAAATGGGCTTTATTTGAAGTATTCAGAAAGGGTCTTTTAAAGCCTTTTCGATGCTGAAACTACGCGCTTAGCTTATCTTGCCTAATTTTAGAGCTGTACATACAAAAGAATCACCTGTTACGGTGATTCTTTTTGGTCGAAGCCTACGTAAACCTTGGGTGTTTGTCCTGCGTAAAAAATAAAGCAATGCCTTCTTTTTTACTCAGGCTTTAGGCCTTCAGCTTTTTCGAGACTTTCATCATTACTGAAAAACTTCTCACGTTGTTCTTCAAGAAATTTTTTAGCATCAGGTTCAAACACGTTTAAACGTTTCTCATTAATCAGCGTCGTTTGATGTTTAAGCCACTCACCCCACGCTTGTTTAGATACCGTATCAAAATATTCCTGACCTTTTGCACCTGGGAACGGAGCAAAATCTAAGGCATCCATTTCGGTTTGATACTTACGGCAAAATACTTGTCGAGTCATCTTTAAGTTCCTTAAGCGTAAAGGGCTTCTAAGCGTGTATGAGCGCGTTCGATAGCAGCAGCCACTTGAGTCGGTGCAGTACCACCAATATGGTTACGTGCATTCACAGATGCTTCAAGTGTTAATGCTTTTTCAAATACATCCGCTTGAATTAAATCAGAGAATTGTTGTAGTTGCTCAAGTGTTAATTCAGACAAATCTTTAGATTCTTGAACACCGAGAGCAACTGCTTTACCGACAATTTCGTGTGCATCACGGAAGGCAACGCCATTCTTAACCAAGTAATCTGCAAGGTCGGTTGCCGTAGAGAAACCACGTAGTGCTGCTTCACGCATTACTTCAATGTTAGGAACGAGTGCAGGGATCATGTCAGCAAAAGCCATTAGACAACCACGAACGGTATCAATTGCATCAAACAAAGGTTCTTTGTCTTCCTGATTGTCTTTGTTATACGCCAATGGCTGACCTTTCATGAGTGTTAATAAGCTCATTAAGTCGCCATAAACACGACCTGTTTTACCACGTACCAACTCAGGAACATCTGGGTTTTTCTTCTGCGGCATGATTGAAGAACCTGTGCAGAAGCGATCTGGAATGTTTACAAACTTAAATTGTGCAGATGTCCAAAGAATCAGTTCTTCTGACATACGAGATAAATGCATCATGATTAAAGATGCTGCTGCATTGAACTCAATACCAAAATCACGATCAGATACAGCATCGAGTGAATTTTCAGCAATAGCTTCAAAACCTAAAAGTTCAGCCGTATATGCGCGGTCGATTGGGTAGGTTGTACCAGCAAGCGCAGCGGAACCTAATGGCATACGATTGGTACGCTTACGGCAGTCGATCAAACGCTCAGAGTCACGAACCAGCATTTCAAACCAAGCCATTAAATGATGACCAAAGGTCACAGGCTGTGCGGTTTGTAAATGAGTAAAACCAGGCATAATGGTATCGGTGTTTTGAGCCGCAAGACTTAAAATACCTTTTTGTAATTTTTGTAATAACTGCAAAATTGCATCAATCTCGTCACGGACATACAAACGGATATCAGTTGCCACTTGGTCGTTACGGCTACGACCTGTATGTAGTTTTTTACCTGTGATACCAATGCGTTGAGTTAGACGCGACTCAATGTTCATATGCACATCTTCTAAATCAATGCGCCATTCAAAATGACCAGCTTCAATATCTGCTTTAATTGCAGTTAAGCCTTCGATAATGTCGTCACGTTCTTGATTGGTCAGTACGCCGACTTTTGCAAGCATAGTTGCATGTGCAATGGAACCTGCAATATCTTGTTTATAAAAGCGTTGGTCAAATTGAACAGATGCTGTAAATTCAGCAACAAAAGCATCAGTCGCTTCAGAAAAACGACCGCCCCACATACCCGAAGTTTGAGTTTGTGACGGATTTGAGGAATGAGAAGAAGTGGTCATGAGAGCTCAACAAACTTTAAAGCAGTAATTTGAATCAGAGTATAGCAAATTCAACTTCACTTGCCGAAGCCTTGAACAACGATAATTGGTTAGATGATGAAGTAAATGACAAAAAGGATGATATGCATTTAAATTTCTTTAAATCAATTGGGGAAAGACAATATCTCGTTGAGCTTGTTATTGCCAGCATCGTTTTGTCCTTATTGCTTTCTTTGGCTGAAGCACAGTCTTGGCAAAATCTGCAATGGACACATGTTATTTCTTATATTCTTTATATCAATTGGGTGATCTTGGCTTTTGTTGCAACGGCTGATTTTTTACAAAAGCAATTGAGATCAATTTCTCCGTTGCAAGCGATTCTGATCGGTTTTGTGTTATTACAAGGGATTATTTTGCTCAGTAGTACGGTATTAAATATCGTAATCTACTATGGTCGAAATTTTTCCTTACAAAATTTTCCATACCGAATATTAATAGAACAATTGGTACTACACAGTAGTTATGGGGTGTTATTAGGTGCCTTTTGTTTGCGATATATCTATGTCCGTGATGAATGGTTAAAACAGCAAAATAGTGAGCTCAGTGCGAAGGTTCAAGCGTTGCAAGCAAGGATCCATCCACATTTTTTATTTAATAGTTTAAATAGTGTAGTGAGCTTGATTGGAAGTGATCCTGATAAAGCGGAACAAATGTTAATCGATTTGTCTCGCTTGTTTAGAGCCAGTTTTAAAGAGATGAAACTGGTTTCTTTAAAAGAAGAAATTGAGCTGTGTAAGCACTATTTGTCGATTGAGAAAATACGTTTGGGTGGTCGTTTAGAAGTAGAGTGGAACATCCAACAACCTGAACGAATTCAAGAGGTTTTGATCCCGATCTTGACTTTACAACCCTTGATTGAAAACAGTATCTTTCATGGCGTTGAGAAAAAGTTGATTAATGGCAAAATTGGGATACTGGTTGAAATATTGCAAAATCAAGTCACTATAGTCATTACTAACCCGTTTATTGCAGATAAAATGGCAATGAGGGAGAGCAATGGTATTGCTTTAGATAATGTAAAGCAGAGATTGAAAGCGCACTTTGGATATCAGGTGCAATTTCGAAGCCACGCAGGAAATGGAATTTTCACAACCTTTGTCCAATACCGATATAAGTAGAAAATTCAAGTTAACATATTAAAATAAACAGCGTTAACTCAAGCCAAGGAGGAGCAATGGACATCCTAATTTGTGATGATGAACCACTCGCCGTCGAACGATTATCACGACTGGTGACTCAATTGGGGCATCATGTGGTTGCAACGGCGCATCATGGTCAGCAAGCAATTGATTATGTCCAACAGTATGAACCTGATGTCGTGTTACTTGATATTCAGATGCCTGAAATGGATGGTCTGACTTGTGCACAGCATTTAAATCAAATCCATCCGATGCCCGCAGTGGTATTTTGTACGGCTTACGATGAGCACGCTTTAACTGCAATTCAGTCTCAAGCAAAAGGATATTTGCTTAAACCCATTTCAAAAATAGAACTAGAACAAGTGTTAGAGAATGTGACCAAACTAACGCAGGCCCAATTGTCTCAGCTAGAACAAAAAGAACATATGGAAGAAAAAGCGCAAAGACAGCAGATTGCTGCAAAAACCTACCGAGGATTGGAGCTCATTCCAATTGAAAATATTTATTATTTCTTAGCCGATCAAAAATATGTCACGGTGAGACATAAAAATGGCAGTGTATTGATTGATGAAACGCTAAAGGATTTAGAGCAAGAATTTGCGAATAAGTTCATTCGAATACATCGAAATGCTTTAATTGCTTTGGATTATTTAGATGGTTTGGAATTGGTTGCCTCTGGTCAATATCAAGTCAGATGTCGTGAACTAGGTGAAAAATTGGCTGTGAGTCGACGTCATTTGCCAATGCTGAGAGAGAGAATTCAAAACTTTTGAATATGATCTTAATGCTAAGGCCTAAATTATTTACTTGCATTTTTGATATAGCAGGGTAAGTTTAGGGTGTTTAAAGTTTGGCAGTGCTGAAATGATCAAAACCTTAAAAATCGCAACGCGTCAGAGTCCACTTGCATTATGGCAAGCAGAACATATTCGTGAGCGATTAGAAACCTTACATGTAGGTCTTAAAGTTGAATTGGTTACTTTTGTAACGCAAGGAGACAAGATTCTAGACACACCTTTGGCAAAAATTGGTGGTAAAGGTTTATTTGTTAAAGAGCTTGAAGCTGCCTTACTCGATGGTCGTGCTGATCTTGCAGTGCACTCAATGAAAGATGTGCCAATGCAGTTGCCTCAAGGTTTGGAGCTTGCAGTGATTTGCGAGCGTGAAGATCCATTTGATGCCTTTGTATCGAATCAATATGCACATTTTGATGATTTACCTCAAGGTGCCAAGCTGGGCACTTCAAGTTTACGCCGTAAAAGCCAAATTCTAAAACAACGTGCAGATTTAGAGGTTGTTGATTTACGTGGAAATGTAGGAACACGATTATCAAAACTCGATGCAGGTCAGTACGATGCGATTATTTTGGCTAGTGCAGGATTAAAACGTTTAAATCTGAATGATCGTATTCGACATACATTATCTGCAGAGGTGAGTCTGCCTGCTGTAGGGCAAGGTGCGCTAGGTTTAGAGTGTCGTAGTCAAGATCAAGATGTATTGGATTTGATTATGCCGTTAATGCATCAAGAATCGAATGCTTGTGTACGTGCTGAGCGTGCATTTAATGCTTATCTGGAAGGGGGTTGCCAAGTACCTATTGCTGGATTTGCAACTTTAAACAATGATCAACTTCACCTAGAAGGTCGAGTGGGTAGTGTTGATGGTCAAGTTTTGCTACAGGCTTTAGTTTCAGGTCATCCAAATGATGCTGAGGAACTTGGTATTGAACTTGCTAAAAAATTATTAGATCAGGGTGCGGGTGAATTACTTAAAGCACTTTATCAATAAGCTTTAAATCATCACATGCTGTTTGTAAATACTCGCCCAGCTGATCGTGCTCAAGCATTAACACAATGTCTTGAGCAGGTTAATTTCAAAGTGGTTGTTTTGCCTGTGTTAGAGCTGCGTGCGCGACCATTTGATCAATCACTTCAAGAACTCTATTTAAAATTAGAGTCAACTCGAATTATTGTTGTCGTCAGTCCTACTGCTGTTGAAATCGGATTGTCATATTTAGAGCATTCAGGGCTTATGATCAGTGATTTAGCTCATATTCAATGGGTTGCTGTAGGTAAAAAGACTGCGAATGCATTAAAGCGTTATGGTATTGAAAGTCATATTCCAGAGGTTGAAACCTCAGAAGGAATGTTGAGTTTACCGCTGTTTGAGCATTTGCAACCAGATCAAAATATTGCATTTTGGCGTGGTGAAGGTGGGCGTCAATTTATGATGCAATCACTTCAGCAACCACAGCGACAGGTGTTGAACTTTGTATTGTATGAGCGATTTTGCCCTGAAAATGCTGATGTGAATTTTCAAACATTTTTAAGCTTAACTTGTGATTTTAAGCCACCTTATTGGATGTGTATCAGTAGTGAGGCGAGCTGGAAAAATTGGTTAAAGCTATGTGAGCAGCATTTAGATGTTTTACAACAATGTCACATCTTGGTTTTGGGTGAGCGTTTGTATCAATTGCTGAAAGATGATAAAAAAAATCTAAATATTGATTTTGACATGACGCGTGTCGATGATTTAGATCCTCGTCTGATTGTGCGTACCATAAATGATCTGAAAAAGGTGCTATGAAGAAATTTCTCTATGTGATCGGCATTTTAATGCTCTGTTGGCTTGCTAAGCTCAGTTATGATGTGGTGCTGATGCAAAAACAGCTACTCGAAACACAGAATAATTTGCGTAAAGCTGAGCAGACTGCAGCACATGTGAATGATCAATTGGTTTCATTACAGAGAAAATCTATACCTGCACCTACTTCACAAAGTCATCCCAAGTTTCAAGAGCAACAGACTGATAATGAAATTGCAGGATTAAATCCTATAACTTTGATTAAACAACGATTAGAGTTAGTCAATTTTGCAATTCAGCAGCAGCAATATATTTATGCGCTTGAACAGTTAAATGAAACTGATCAAAGCGTGGAAAAAAATGACCTCGCTGAAACTTTGAAATTGGCTCTGCATCAAGCCATAGCTCAGGATAAACTCGTCATACAGCAGTATGTTGCTTCACGAGCGACCCAACAAGAGCAACTGTCTGAAGCTTTACAATCGATTGAACGTCATCTTAAAACAGAACTTAACTCATCAGAAATAAAGTTAGTACAGGATGGTCAGCAATCTTGGTGGAGTCAGTGGTTTAAATTAGATCGTGTTGAACAAAATACGCCAGTACTGATCAATAGAAAGCTGATTTTGAAAGAAATCCAATTGCGTATGATATTGGCTCAGCAGGCGCTAACACGTGGAGAGTTTTTAGAATATCAATCTATGCTGGATTTAATGATTAGTGAATTAGAAAAACTTCCAGATGGTTATAGTCAAAAATTAAAACAAAGCATAATTAAGCTTAAGCAGAACAAAATGAATCCAGTACCAAAATTAAGTAGCTTAGCTATTTTGGAGTCATAGAATGAAGCAGATCATCATGATTTATGCAGTAATCGCGCTGTTATTATTTGCTTTGATGAGTGTGCTTAGTTATGGCGTAGGTGGTGGCTATGTTTATGTACTTTGGTACGGTATACAGTTGCAAACTAATGTATGGGTCATTGTTTTTACGGTATTGTTTTTCAGCTTCATCATTAGAGTTTGCGCTATTGTTATAAAAAGATATTTAAATCGAGAAAAAAGAAAAATACAGCATGTCACAAGTTTTAAAGATTTACATAGTTATGAACAATTAGGGGTTCTTTGGTTATTGGGTGCTGAAGCTCAAGAGGAGCGTTTTATTCAGCCCACTTTCGGACACTCGGGTTTATTAAACCAAACCATTCAAGCGAATTTGTTGATTAAAAAGAATCAACCGAGCGAGGCACTGAACATCCTCGAAGATAGTCCTGCCGATGCATTTGAATTGGCTGAATTACAACGTATCAAAGCGTACTTGATCCAAAATGATGGTGATCAAGCACTGACACATCTAGAATTCTTGAATGGGCATCAATTATCTCCTTGGCTTGTGGACTTACAAGAAAGCTATGAAAAAAAGCTGATTCAACTGTGGGGTATTTTTGCAGTTCAATTTCCTTGGATTTATTTAAAATCGACACAACACGGTCATCTAGATGCTGTGGCTAAATATGATTGGCTTTTTCAATTGTTAAAAAATATTGATAATGCCTCTGAATATGATTTGGAATTATTGAAGGAGCGATATTTAGAGCAACAAGAGTATATTTTAAGCTTGGCTTATGAAACTAAAGTTTTGTGGCTTAAACTATTATCTCGTTTTCCAGATATGGCAGAACAGCATGGTGATTTAGCTATAAGGTTGCTGGATGAGCGTTTTGATCAAGATGTATTTTATTTGTGGTTTCAACAACAGTTGTTGAAACAAAACCCGGATTTTTTATTGGTTGAAAAACAGATAAATGATTTAGAGATAAAATATCCAAGCATGCCAATATTGTCTTTTGCTTTATGGCATATCTATAACGCAACAGAGCGAGAAGATGAAGCAAATAAAATTTTAGAGCTCTATCCAGATAATATTATGATGAATTATTTGCGAATTAAATCGACTTTAAATGGTGATGAATTACTGATTCAACAGTTAAATTCGGTCTTTGAAAAAGACAGTAATTACATGCAAGTTAAAATATGAGTTTAAAATGAAAGTTGAGAATTGTGCAGTAAGCTTCGAGCAAAAGGTGGCTTGGGGTGACATGGATGCCTTTGGTCATGTGAATAACGTGATCTATTATCGATATATAGAAAGTGCACGAATTGAGTATTTCAATCAGTTGAATTTATTTTCTCATGCTATTAATACGGTTGTTGCTTCGAGTCAATGCCAATATTTAAAACCTGTTGTTTATCCAGATACGCTACATATTGGTGCAAAGGTTGTAGAGATACGTAATTCTGCATTTCGTATGGAATATTATTTATTCAGTGAGATGCAAAATAGTATTGTTGCGATAGCAGAAGCAGTTGTTGTTTGTGTAGATCAAATTGAAATGAAAAAAATAACCCTTCCTGAAGAGATTAAAATGGCTATTATTCGTTTGGAAAAGCAAATAAATAATCATTTAACGTAATACTTTTAATTTTGTGTTTTTTTATGTATACCGTTTAATGATCAAGTTGATAATTGTTTATAATAAAAATATTATAACTAAAGTTATTTTGATGTTAAATTCTAATAATTATTTTATTGAATTCATTTGGAGTATGTATGATGCCAGATATTAGTAATCTGTCAGTTGAAGAATTGAGAAAATTAACAGCGCAGGCTGAAGCTTTAATCGAATCAAAAAAAGATCAAGCAATAGAAGATGCTTATAATCAAATTATTGAAATTGCAAACTCAGCGGGTTTGACTTTAGAACAATTTATTGAGTATGGGTCGCATAAACGTAAAAAAACCACACGTAAATCTGTCGAGCCTCGTTACCGTAACAAAAATAATGTTGCAGACACTTGGACAGGTCGTGGCAAACAACCGCGTTGGTTGGTGGCTGAACTTGAAAAGGGTGCAAAATTAGAAGATTTTCTAATTTAACTTTTTACGAAATCGTAAATCAGTAATTGAATGATAGAACCAAGCTAAAATGCTTGGTTTTTTTATCCCCATCAATTGGCGATTGTTAAAATATATGCATAATGGGGTGAGTCTTGATATGACTGTAAAGGAATAATAAATGAGAAAATCGGTATTCATCACATGCAGATAAAGTCTAAGCAAACAGTTTGGTGGGGAATTGCTGTTGTTGCTTTTCTTATTTTTGTTGTATTGCAAATACCAGCATCGTGGTTGATTTCTAAATTTTATAAAAATAATCAGATTTTAAAAAATGTCAGTGGCAATATTTGGCATGGTCAGGCGGATTGGAAAAAAGGTCAGTTACAAGGCTCTGTAGAATGGAATACACGACCATTGGATTTGATCTTATTACGTTTGGGTGCAGACTTAAAAATTCATAGTGGTCAGACACAAGTGGATGCTGTTGTTGCTTATGGATTAGGCAAAGCAGTACATATTAAAAATGTAAATGGTCAAATTTCATCAGATACCTTGAAAAATGTCATTAACTGGCAATGGCCAAGCAATAGTATTCAACTCCAAGATGTTCAATTGAGTTTTAATCGTGAGAAAGGATTTTCTAAAGCAGATGGTGGCTTGCAATGGGGCGGTGGACCATTGGTGTATACCTTCGGGCAAAGACAAGATCGGATGGAAGTGCCTTCTTTAAAAAGTGATGTAAAAGATGAAGCTGGAAAGTTAATTCTGGATGTACAAGATCAGCGTGGTCAAAAGATGGCAAACTTGAATATTGATCAAAGCTTGATGCTAGATGTGCAATTGACGCAGCGGTTATTGCAGAATGTACCATCGTACACTGGTAAGGCGGGTCTAGATACCTATGTGTTAAGTTCTCGGCAACCTTTGTTAGGTGGAGGTTCTTAATGCAAAAGCTAAAAGCAAAACTTGATACTTTATCTTGGGGTCAAGCTGATCGTTTGGCACCTTTAGCACTACTGATTCTTATTTTGCTGTTGTGTTGGAAGTTGGCGAGTTTATTTTGGTGGACGATAGCACCCCCTCAATTGATTCAAGTTGAACCAGTTAATATTGGATCTCAGCAAGCGCAAGTCCCGAATATTTCTGCATTTTCATTGTTTCAAGAAGCAGGTGCGACAGCATCAAGTGCGGATGCAAACTTAGCCATGCAGTTACAGGGCGTGTTCGTTGCTTCACCGAGTACAAACTCTTCTGCTGTAATTAAAGTGAATGAACTTTCTGATCGTTATGTGGTCGGTGAAAATATTGAAAATAGTTCTTACCGCTTGTCTGAGGTGTATTGGGATCGCGTGGTCTTACAGCAATCTAGTGGTGCAACTAAAGAGCTGCTATTTTCTGGCATTGAAAATTTAAATCAATCGATGTCACCTGAGAGTGCTCAGCAAAATGTCGCTACAGCAAATCAAGCGCCAAATAGCCAGATGCCAAATAGTCAATCCTCATCTAATGCCAATAATGGTCAACGTGCCTTAGGTCAGGCGATTGATCAAATCCAAGAAAACAGAGAGCAATATTTAAAAAATATGGGGGTGAATGCTTCTAACGGTCAAGGTTATGAAGTCACAGATCAAACCCCTTCAGCACTACGTAATAAATTGGGTTTAAGATCAGGAGATCGCATTCTTTCTTTAAATGGGCAACCTGTAGGTCAAGGACAATCCGATGCTCAGCTGTTAGAACAAGCTAAGAAAGACGGTAAAGTGCGAATAGAAATTAAGCGTGGTGATCAAGTGATGACCATCCAACAAGATTTGTAAGTGTGTTACTAAAAAATTATTAGGATAGATAATAAGTTATGGATTTTTGGAATCATAATCGTTCAGTTTTGGCGGCAGTAGCGGTAGCACCAGTTTTAGCGGTATTGAGTGTTTCTGCACAAGCTCAGACGTGGAAGATTAATCTACGTGATGCAGACCTGACCGCCTTTATTAGTGAGGTTGCCGATATTACAGGGAAGAACTTTGCTGTCGATCCGCGAGTCCGAGGTAATGTCACGGTTATTTCAAATAAAGCCCTAAATAAAAATGAAGTTTATGATTTATTTTTAGGCGTATTGAATGTGAATGGCGTGGTGGCGATTCCATCAGGAAATTCGATTCGTCTAGTCCCTGATAGTAATGTTAAAAATGCAGGCGTTCCCTACGATCCTTCTAAAAATGCGCGAGGTGATCAAGTTGTTACTCGCGTCATTTGGCTTGAAAACACCAACCCCAATGACTTAATTCCTGCGTTACGTCCTTTGATGCCTCAATTTGCTCATCTGGCTGCAGTACAAGGCACCAATGCTCTGATTGTGTCTGATCGTGCCAGTAATATTTTTCAAATTGAAACTTTGATTCGTAATTTAGATGGAACAGGTCAAAATGATATTGAGGCTGTGACTTTGCAGCACAGTCAAGCTGAAGAGATTATTGAACAACTCAGTGCAATTAGTGCCACAGGGTCATCCAAGGATTTTGCAGGGTCAAGAGTGCGGATTATTGCGGATATTCGTACCAATCGAATTGTACTCAAAGGTGATACCAGTACACGTAAGCGCTTACGTAATATGATTGAAATGCTAGATGTGCCTTCTGCTGATCGTTTAGGTGGTATGAAGGTATTTAAGCTGAAATATGCCAGTGCCAAGAATTTATCTGAAATTCTACAAGGTTTAGTGACAGGCCAAGCTGTTCAGTCCTCTACAAACAATGCTTCAAACTCTAATTTGAATAACCCATCCACTAATTTAAACACCAACTCTAATGCGAATAGTACAAGCAACAATTCAATCAATACGCCTGCCATTAGTTTGAATAGCGGTAACAACTCGAGCAACCAAAATAATATCACCAGCTTTAATGGCAATGGCGTCAGTATCATTGCGGATAACACGCAAAATGCATTGGTGGTAAAAGCAGATCCACAATTGATGCGAGAAATTGAAGCTGCGATTCAGCAGTTAGACACCCGCCGTGAGCAAGTGTTGATTGAGGCTGCCATTATTGAGCTGGAGGGTACCGATATGGACCAGCTTGGTGTGCAGTGGGCCATGGGGGATATCAGTAGTGGTATTGGTCTCATTAATTTTTCAGATGTAGGAACAGGCTTGGCTCAGTTAGCAGGAGGTATTTTGGCTGGTGGTGCAAATGCTTTAGCTGGGATTGGAGATGGTGCTTCGATTGCTTTGGGGGATTATAAACAAAACTCAGATGGTTCAAGAGAGCTATATGGAGCTCTCATCCAAGCATTGAAGCAAAATACGAATTCTAATTTGTTATCCACTCCTTCAATTGTGACATTGGATAATGAAGAAGCTTACATTGTGGTGGGGCAAAATGTTCCTTTTGAGACAGGTTCTGTCTCCACAGGCGTGGCAGGTGTAAATCCATATACGACTTTAGAGCGTAAAGATATTGGTGTAACGCTTAAAGTCGTTCCTCGGATTGGTGAGGGAGGCTCTGTTCATTTACAGGTTGAACAGGAAGTTTCAGCTATTGCTGCTCGTGGGCAAGCACGAGATCTTGTGACCAATAAACGTGCTATTAAAACTTCTGTAATCGCTGATCATGGTCAAACTGTGGTTCTGGGAGGATTGATTGAGGATAGTTCAAGTACGGGTCGTCAAGGAGTTCCTGGTTTGAGCTCTATTCCTGGATTGGGTCGCTTATTTCAAGCCAATAGTAAGAATGTATCAAAGCGTAATTTATTGGTCTTTATTCATCCAACGATTATTCGTAATAATCATGATGCACAGCGTTTAACTCGTCAGAAGTACGATCGTTTATATAGCTTACAATTGGCAATGGACAAAAATGGTAGCTTTGCCAAATTACCTGATAACGTAGATGATATTTATCAACCACGATTGCCTGTAAGTAAAACTCCAGTGCCAGCAAAACCTACGGTTTATCAAAGTGTCCCATCGGGCGGAACCCATAAAGGCTCAAAAGTGGTAACAACGCCTTTAGCCGTTGAACCTATTCGTGTTCCAAATGGCCAGCCTGTTCAGGTTCAACCGACACAAGAAGTTGAAAAGACTAAGAATACTGTGACCACAACCACGATTCGCTCTGCATCTTGATGGCGTAGGCTTAGTAAAATTAAATCAGCATGTTAAGATATTTTAAACTTTGAAGTGAGCAGATCAATATGACTTGGAAATTGCAAACCATTAACGGTGAATTCACTGGTACGGAAATTACAATCGAACGTGATATGTTGGTTGGTCGTCATCAAGAAGCAGATATTGTTTTGGCTGCTGCTGAAATTTCACGTCGCCACGCTGCTTTTTTGCTTAAAGAACAAGCACTATATGTTCAAGATCTGAAATCTTCAAATGGTACTTTTGTCAATGATGTGCGTGTTGAAAATGAATCATTGCTCAAAGATGGTGATATTGTTCAGTTTGCTAGTTTAAAATTTTCTGTCCTTGCGCCTGCCATTATTCAGACTCAAATGGATGAGCCTGAAGTCATTGTACAGCCTGCTGAAGCTGTCGCAACTTCAGAGCTTCCAGTCACTCAAGTTCATTCGACTCAACAGACAGAGCCTGTCGAAGACCTTAAAGTCAAACAGCAAAGCGATTTCCCTGTTGTTGAAGAAGTGATTGCTGAGCAAGTTGTTGCAGAAAAAACAGTCGCAGAAAAAATGAATGATCAAGGTATGCCTGATCTTAAAGAGCGTGATGCGAATGTAAAACTTTCACCTGAAGGTATGCCACAAAATGTGGGTATTCCTAAACCTGCACCGATTCCTGCAGACGTGGATTTAAATGCAAAACCAGTTCGTCATGAAGCATGTGAAGTGGATATCCCTGCAACGTGTGTAGAGCAAGAAAAAGAAACTCAAAAGAATGCAACGATTGGCTTGATGGCATTACTTGCAATTATCTTTATCGCAGTCATTGCGTGGTTTATTTTTAACTAAGCCTTGTTGGTAATTGTTGATAAGTGATTAAAGATCAGGGCATGCATTAGGCATGCCTTTTATCTATCTAATGAATGAAAAGTATTGGGGAAACAACATGTCGATAGCAAAACTGGATCAGCGTGAATTAATTTTATTTGATTTGGATGGAACATTGGTTGATTCGGCATTTGACCTGTATCGTGCAATGAATATGAGTCTGAGTGTACTTAAACTACCACGCGTCACAGAGCATCAAGTCAGAACATGGATAGGAAAAGGCACGTCTTTATTTTGTGAGAGTGTTTTAAAGTATTTAACAGGTCAAGTTGAGCCTCAGCAGCATCAATTGCTACTGGATACTTTTCTTGAAATTTACAATGCTGAACCTTGTGTGGATACTCAACCTTTCGATGGCATTGTTGAGTTTTTGGAATGGGGTGTGACACATCAAAAAATCATGATCTGTGTGACCAATAAACCTGAAATACCGGCACGCAAGATTCTTGAAGTATTGAAGATGGATCATTATTTTGCAGATGTCATTGGTGGTGATCGCTTTGAAGTGCGAAAACCAGATCCTAAGCCACTTTTGCACTGTGTTGAGGCTTTTCATTCAACACCTGCGCAAACGCTAATGATTGGTGATTCTAGCAATGATGTAGAAGCGGCACGCCGTGCGGGTATCGATTGTATTGTGGTGAGCTATGGCTATAATCATGGTGAAGATATTCAATTGTGTCATCCACAACAAGTGGTTGATAACTTAAAAGCGTTACTGATTTAAGCGCATTGAGTAATCAAAAATGTTAGCTCTATAAACTAAAGTGATCAGTCAAACTCAAGTTAATCGCAAATAAAATTGAAAGGAAAATCTTGAGATTTTATTTTAAAAACAATGTGAGAAAGGGAAGAGGGATGGAAAGTAAAAGTACTTTTCGATGGCGTTACTAAGTTTGACATTATTTTATTCAACTTAGATCAATCGAAAACTTAAGAGATATTCCTCATGACCACTCAAAGTCAGTTCCAACAATTAGAATCACAAGGCTACAACCTCATTCCTGTTTATCGTCAGCGTCTGGCGGATACCGATACACCTTTATCTGTATTTGCCCGGTTGAAAGACCATCAACAAGCCTATTTATTTGAATCTGTAGAAGGGGGTGAGAACTGGGCGCGCTATTCGATTATTGGCTTGGGTGAATCAACTGTTTTTTCATGTAATGAAGGGCAACTCACGATTCAGCAAGCGAATGGTTCTATACAAACACAAGCGTGTAGTGATCCTTTTCAATATATTCGTGATTTTCAGTCGCAGTTTAGAGTACCGAGTCAAAAAGAGCTGCCAGACTTACCGAGCTTTACCGGGGGGCTCGTGGGTTACTTGGGATATGACTCAGTTCGATATATCGAACCACGTTTGAAAAACATTCCTCAAGCTGATCCTGTTGGTATTCCTGATTTATGGTTAATGCTCTCTAAAACAGTGATTGTGTTTGATAACCTCAAAGACACGCTATTTATTATTGTGCATGCAGACACACAAGATGCAGATGCATTTAATCAGGCGCAGGCAAAGCTAGATCATATAGAGGCTTTACTGGCGACGCCTATTAGTTTGCAAGCCAAAAAACATAGTGCACCACATTTTGAATCGCTGACAGGTAAAGAGAAATATCTAGAATCGATTGAGATTGTAAAGGAATACATTCGGGCAGGAGATGTGATGCAAGTTGTGCCTGGGCATCGCATGGTTTCAGATTTTGATGGTGATCCACTACAAGTTTATCGCGCGCTAAGACATCTCAATCCTTCTCCATATCTATTCTTAGTGCAGGGCAGAACACTGGGTGATAACAAAGCATTCCACATTGTGGGTTCATCTCCTGAAATTTTATCCCGCTTAGAAAATGGTATTGCAACTGTACGTCCATTGGCGGGAACGCGGCCACGTGGCAAAACCAAAGAGGAAGATTTAGCTTTAGAGCAAGATCTGTTGTCTGATGAAAAAGAAATCGCAGAACATTTAATGTTGATCGATTTAGGCCGAAATGATGTCGGTCGTATCTCTAAAATTGGAAAAGTGCAAGTGACTGATCGAATGGTGATCGAACGCTATTCGCATGTCATGCACATTGTTTCGAATGTACAGGGTGAGGTTAGAGATGATGTCGATGCTTTGGATGTTTTTAAAGCCACTTTCCCAGCAGGAACACTTTCGGGTGCACCAAAAATCCGTGCCATGGAAATTATTGATGAAGTTGAGCCAGTAAAACGTGGAATTTTTGGTGGAGCGGTTGGTTATTTAGGCTGGCATGGTGAAATGGACATGTCGATTGCGATTCGCACCTGTGTGATTCGTGAAAATAAGGTCTATGTTCAGGCTGGAGCAGGGTTGGTTGCAGACTCAAATCCTGAATCAGAATGGAATGAAACCCAAATAAAAGCTCGCGCAGTGATCAAAGCGGTTGAATTATCATCAAACGGATTGATTTTGTGAGTTTTTAGCATTTTTTTTCAAAAAAACACTTGCACGGATTTCAAGTTTTGCTAAACTGCACACCGTTCCGATACGAAACGTATCAAACACTAAGAAGCGCCGGCATAGCTCAGTTGGTAGAGCAACTGACTTGTAATCAGTAGGTCCACAGTTCGAATCCGTGTGCCGGCACCATCTTAGAGGGTTTGAGAAATCGAGTAAAAGAGCGACACTGAAAGTAAGTGTAAAAATGGTGAGGTTCCCGAGCGGTCAAAGGGGGCGGACTGTAACTCCGCTACGAAAGTTTCGAAGGTTCGAATCCTTCCCTCACCACCAATTTTTAAGACTTCAATAAGTGGATGTACCAACATCGTGCGGGAGTAGCTCAGTTGGTAGAGCGGCAGCCTTCCAAGCTGCATGTCGCGAGTTCGACCCTCGTCTCCCGCTCCATTGAAGCGAAAATTTGCTCTTATAGCTCAGTGGTAGAGCACTCCCTTGGTAAGGGAGAGGTCTCGAGTTCAAATCTCGATAAGAGCTCCAGATTACAGTTTAGTGATTTTTATCACAAAGTTAAATAAAGCAGGCTATTTAGTCTGCTTTTTAAGTATTCAGGGTGTCTATTTTTTAGTCGATTTTAGCAATCTTAGAGTTGTGTCGACGTAAACGAGGAAAATCTCATGGCTAAGGCTAAGTTTGAACGTAATAAGCCACACGTTAACGTGGGCACAATTGGTCACGTCGACCATGGTAAAACAACTTTAACAGCTGCAATTGCAACTGTTTGTGCAAAAACTTTTGGTGGTGAAGCGAAAGACTACGCTGCAATTGACTCTGCACCTGAAGAAAAAGCACGTGGTATTACGATTAATACTTCACACGTTGAGTATGACTCAGTTATTCGTCACTACGCACACGTAGACTGCCCAGGTCACGCCGATTATGTTAAGAACATGATTACTGGTGCTGCTCAGATGGATGGTGCGATCCTTGTGTGTGCTGCGACTGATGGTCCAATGCCACAAACTCGTGAACACATCCTTCTTTCTCGTCAGGTAGGTGTACCTTACATCGTTGTATTCTTAAACAAATGCGACCTTGTTGATGACGAAGAGCTTCTTGAACTCGTTGAAATGGAAGTTCGTGAACTTCTTTCTACTTATGACTTCCCTGGTGATGATACTCCAATCATCCGTGGTTCTGCTCTTCTTGCACTTAACGGTGACCAAGGTCAATACGGCGAGCCAGCTGTTGTTGCTCTTGTTGAAGCGCTTGACTCTTACATTCCAGAGCCAGAACGTGCAATCGATAAAGCATTCCTTATGCCAATCGAAGACGTATTCTCAATCTCAGGTCGTGGTACAGTAGTGACTGGCCGTGTTGAGTCTGGTATCGTTAAAGTAGGCGAGTCTGTTGAAATCGTTGGTATCCGTGATACACAAGTAACGACAGTTACTGGTGTTGAAATGTTCCGTAAATTGCTTGACGAAGGTCGTGCTGGCGAGAACTGTGGTGTACTTCTACGTGGTACTAAACGTGAAGACGTTCAACGTGGTCAAGTATTGACTAAACCAGGTGCGATCAAACCGCACACTAAATTCGATGCAGAAGTATACGTACTTTCTAAAGAAGAAGGTGGTCGTCATACTCCATTCCTTAACGGTTACCGTCCACAGTTCTACTTCCGTACAACTGACGTAACTGGCGCGATCTCTCTTCAAGAAGGCGTTGAAATGGTTATGCCTGGTGACAACGTAGAAATGTCAGTAGAA
>NZ_JCAKMZ010000016.1:0-76301 GCF_059515865.1 Acinetobacter sp. CY73
TAACACTACGCCATAATCGTTCAATCATGACATTATCAACCCAACGACCTTTACCATCCATGCTGATTTGAATGTCATTTGATTTCAACACGTCAATAAATGCATCACTGGTAAATTGACTGCCTTGGTCTGTATTAAATATTTCAGGTGGGCCATATTTTTCAATCGCTTCATTTAAAGCCGCAATACAAAAATCCACCTCCATACTAATCGATACCCTATGCGCAAGTACCTTGCGGCTATGCCAATCAATCACAGCACATAAGTAGACGAAGCCTTTTGCCATAGGGATATACGTTATATCCGTTGACCACACTTGATTACTGCGCTGAATAGCCAATCCTTTGAGCAGATATGGATATTTACGGTGAGCTTGAGTAGCCTGGCTTAAATTTGGTTTACAATATAACGCCTGAATACCCATTTTCTTCATTAAAGTACTTGTATGACGTCGTCCTATATGATGCCCTTGACGATTCAACAAATCACGCATCATACGACTGCCTGCAAAAGGATATTGCATATGTAATTCATCAATACATCGCATCAGCTTCAAATCTGATGAGCTAACAGGTTTTGGGCGATAATAATAACAACCACGAGAGACCTTCAGTAACTTAGCTTGTTTAGATACTGAAATCTGAAGTGAGTGATCGATTAACTTTTGTGGTTGAAGCGGCCCAGTTTCTTCAACACACCTTCTAAAAAATCAATTTCTAATGCCTGCTCACCGATTTTTGCATGTAACTTTTTAAGATCAATGGGCGGTTCTGCTGGAGCTTTTGATTGATCGAAGGCTTGCGAGGAAGCTGAGATCAATTGATTTTTCCAGTCGATAATTTGGTTTTGATGAACATCAAATTCAGCACTCAATTCAGCAAGTGTTTTTTCTGCTTTAATCGCAGCAAGCGCTACCTTAGCTTTAAAGTCGTTTGAATGATTTCTTCTTGGTCTACGTGCCATAAAATACTCCATATATTGATGTTTATAACATCATTTGAGGAGCAGAATATCACTTATAGGAGTTGTTCAAATTTCCCGATCCATCTCTGGATGACAAATGCTCAGCCTGAGCCTTTGCATATTCATAAGGGTTGTGAACAATTTCATTGAGAATGCGAGCCTTTAAAGCTTTACGTGCATCATACTTTTTTGCACTCAATAATATATCTGCTGCTAGATGGTAACCTGCACGTTGAGCCAATAATAAACTGGCTGCACCCTCGAGGGATAAACCTAAGCTCACAAAAGGCATTTGAAATGTTGCAGTGTCATCGGCATAAACAAAATCAAAATGTAACAGCAGTGTATTCGCAACGCCAATACACGCACCACGCACAGCAGCAATACAGGGTTTAGAAAACTGAGCCAGAGCTTTAAGTAACATAAAAGGTGCTGTAGAACCTGCTTGACCTGCTTCTGGAAATTGAGCTAACTGTAAAAATGATTTCATATCATTTCCAGCGCCAAAATCCTGATCTAAACCACGCAAAATGAATACTCTCACTTCACTCGATTGGTCAGCTTCACAAACAGCTTCACGTAAATTAACGTACAGATCCATATTGAAAGCATTTTTAGCTTCGGGGCGATCAATCGCCAGTGTGAATACACCGTTCTCAAGTTGCGCATGTAGATGCGGATAAGGAGATTCAATCGATTTCAGCATTTTAAAATATCCTTATTTTAAATCGATGAGCATAATTAAATTTTATTTTGAATCATGGTGCACTATTTCGTAAGCTTTTCCTCAAGCTCACACTATTCTAAACACTTTGAAGGCGCATCAAAATTGCTTCAGCCTCTGCATAGTCCATGTACTTAGGTACAGCATACATGCCATGTGCTTCTGTAAATGCAGCTTCAATCATTTCAGGGAAATCTTGCGGTTGAATGCCTTGCACTTGTGTATTGATGTTTAAATCAATTAAAAGTGTTTTGATGCGCTGGATGAAGATATCTGTTGCTTCGAGATCACTCGGAGAAGTGGTTAAACCAATTTCACGTGCTAATTTAGCGAGGCGTTTTTCCGAGGCTTGGCGGTTAAACTCAAGCACATGAGGCAAAATGATCGCATTTGCACGCCCATGAGGTACGCCATATTTTGCGCCTAGTTGATGAGCCAGCGCATGTACGTAGCCGATAGCAGCTTTATTCATAGCAAGTCCAGCATAATGTGAACCTAAAGCCATTGCTTCCCGAGCAGCTAAATTTTTTCCATCTTTCCAAGCCAGGATTAAATTTTCTAAAATCAGTTTGGTTGCTGCTCGTGAGTAAAAATCAGTTTCTTGATTCGCAAACTCACTGACCCATGATTCAAGTGCATGTGTCAGTGCATCAATACCTGTATCTGCGGTAATGGCAGGAGGCATACCTTGCATAATAATGGGATCAAGTGCTGTTGCAAGTGGCACGACTTTGGGGTCGATCACTAAACTTTTCACATGCGTTCGATTGTCCGATAAAACGGCAGCAACAGTCACTTCAGAACCCGTCCCAGCAGTGGTTGGTATCACAAATAAGGGGAAGGCGGGTTTTCGAGCCTTCAATAGACCAACCAGTTGTTTGGGTGATCTGTTGTTCGCAGCGGCTAAAGCCAACACTTTCGACGTGTCTATGGTCGAACCACCACCCACAGCAAGTACACTATCAGATTTAGAGCTTTTAAAAAGCTGAATCCCTTTATCAACCACTTCAAAAGTCGGATCAGGTTTTACTTCGGAGAAAATGTTGACCTGAACACCTGCTTGTTCTAATTGACTTTGCAAAGGTTGAATGACACCAAGTTTGAGCAAGACTTCATCTGTCACAATCAGCACTTTTTTCATACCCAGTTGTTGGATGTTATTGCATAAATTTAAGGCTGAATTTGGTCCTGCAAATACCAACGGATGTGATACAGACAATATATATGTGAGTGCTTGAACGGCTTTCAATTGTGCTTTTGCTTTAATTATTGTAGATAATTTAGCCATTTATAATTAACTCAATCCATGAATTATATTTTAGTTATAGGTTAAATAATATGCATTCACATTGGCGAAGTGAATCAACTCCAATGACGTATTATGCCAGCTATCTTTTTGCACTTGAGAATTTATTTGATGCTTTTGATCGTTAAATTTTAAGTAAGTGAGCTGAACGCCTTTAAGCACGCACTTTAAAAAATTCCTTGTGATGTTTGGTTGATTAAGCCAATGGAATGGCGTTTTTTTATACTTGATTTATCTGAAGTTTGTGGTAGAAATTTATTATGGATGACAAATATACAAATAAATCCACCATTTTATCGAGATGATAGGGATGATCATTGCATGGAAGATTTAAATAACATCGGGCGCTCGGATGACTTGCCTACACACGTACATTATCTTTTACATTGGGCGCAGAAATCTCCAAATAGAGCGTTCTTAATTCAACCTTTACCCACAGGCGAAGTGATCAAATTCACATGGCAACAGGTTGCGGATGAAGTAAAGCGCATGGCGGCTTATTTGCAAACCATGAATTTACCTCAGCATAGTCAAATTGCGATTTTGGGTAAAAATAGTGCGCATTGGATCATGGCGGATTTAGCAATTTGGATGTCAGGTCATGTCTCTGTTCCGCTTTATACAACTTTGAATGCTGATGGTACTAAGTACGTGCTTGAGCACAGTGAAAGCAAAGTCCTTTTCATTGGCAAATTGGATGGTATTGGTGACAGTTGGAATGAAGTGAAAGGTATTCTTCCCAAAGACATGCCATGTATTCGATTACCACTTGCTCCTGATTATGATGCCATTACATGGGATGATGTGATTGCGCAAACACAGCCAACCACATCGCCTTATTTACCACAGGCTCAAGAGTTAGCTACCATTATTTATACGTCTGGCAGTACAGGATTACCAAAAGGTGTCATGCAAAGTTATGAGACCTTGTTGTCACCCGCATCTGAGTTAAAGGGAACTTTTGGGGTGACATCAGATGACCGTGCATTGTCTTATTTACCTTTAGCTCATGTTGCAGAACGCGTATTTATTCAATCATCCGTGATGATCTGTGGGTTTACCGTATATTTCGCAAATTCACTTGAAACGTTTATTGAAGATTTAAACCGAGCCAAACCCACCATTTTCTTCTCAGTGCCACGATTATGGACTAAGTTTTACTTAGGAATTAATGAAAAAATACCACCTAAAGTCCAAAATATCGTGTTTAAAATACCAGTTTTAGGTAATGCTTTTAAGAAAAAACTGCTGTCCAAACTGGGTCTTAACCATGTGCGATATGCGCTGACTGGGTCTGCACCTTTGCCAATCAATATCATTAAATGGTATCGAAGTTTAGGGCTTGAGCTACTTGAGGTTTATGGTATGACTGAAAACAGTGGCTATTCACATATTACCCGTTGGGGTGAATATTTAAGTGGATATGTGGGGCATGTGCAACCAGGCGTTGAATGCAAGATTGATGAAAATGGAGAGATCCTCGTCAAAAGTCCTGGCACGATGCTGGGGTACTATAAAAATCCTGAGAAGACCGCTGAAGATTTAACAGAAGATCGCTTTTTGCGAACAGGAGATATGGGAGAGATTGACTCAAGTGGTCGATTGAAAATCACAGGACGAGTTAAAGACATATTCAAAACCCAAAAAGGTAAATATGTCATGCCTGTACCGATTGAGCAGAAGATTGGTAATCATCAAATGATTGAATCTGTTTGTGTCGGAGGTGCCAGTCATAAGCAACCGATTGCATTTGTGATGTTGGCTGAAGAGATTCGTAATAAGCTTAAACAAGACAATAAGCGTGATGAAATTGAATCAGCACTTATTGCTCTTAAAAATCAGGTCAATGAAAAGTTAGAAGCGCATGAAAAGATCGGATTCATTGTGGTGATTATGGATTTATGGACCATGGACAATGACATGCTCACCCCGACGATGAAAATTAAGCGGAATAAGATCGAATCCAAATATGAACCATTGATTGAGTCTTGGGTAGCTCAAAATAAAGAAGTGGTTTGGGAGTCTTAATCACTTTAAATTTCAAAGGCCAATGTTTAAATCTATCGATCTATATATAAAAGCCCGTATTGATGTGGGCTTTTTTATGGCATCACGATTTTAAAGCATGATTATTTTTCTAAATGACGTGCACCTTCAAGAATCATTCGGATCATGATCATGGTCTGTTCAGCAATTTCTTTACGTTCTTCAGTCGGCATATTGATGACTTTTGCACCCATATTAAACACCAGTTGAGTGATGGCTTTGGCAGCAACTTCAGGATAAATCATTTTATTGTTATTTAACTTTTCCAATCGAACTAAATCATCTCGAAGCTCGAGTTGGAAATAATTGAGTTGTTTTTCAACAGCTTCTTTATAAGAAGCAGAGCCTGTATAACCTTCACGTAACAAAAGGCTCAGATAACCCTCATCGGCATCCAATTGTTCAATGAAAACCTCAACCGAGCTTCGAACAATACTGGATTTCTTTGAAGCTTTAAGTCGTGCTTGAAGCAAAATCTGACGTAGTACGGTAGCAGAGCGGTCAATCAGCTCGATCGCAAGCTCATCTATATCCTTAAAATGGCGATAAAAACTGTTGGGTGCAATTCCAGCTTCACGTGCAACTTCACGTAAACTTAAGGATGCGATACTTTTTTGTGGCCCGATTAATTTAAGTGCTGCTTGAAATAATTCATCTTTGGTAATCGTCGCTTTTCTTCCAACTGATCGAACTTGAGTGCGTTGTTCAGGCACTGGTCGTAATTCTTGAGTGATTTCAATATCTGTAAAAATGGAAGAATGACTCATAAATATCAAGCATATAGATTTATATCACCATTATAGCAACCTGCTCTGCATAGGGGAATGACAACTTATACAAAGCTTCACTATACAAATATATATACATCTGTATAATAATTATTAAACCGCAACAAAGTGAGTGGAAAATGCAAGCTGTAACAAATCGAAAAACCGTTATTGATTCTATAGTTGAATCAGTTTTTGATCGTCATGCTGCAAATTTCTGGTTGCAAAAGCTCAATCCACTTTGGTCGGTCAATCAATCTTTAGGAAAGATTGTTAGCAAACAAGTAAATGGTGCAGATACAGTTAGTTTAACCATTCAAACCAATAAAAACTTTAAGAAAGCGCAAGCAGGCCAGCATCATCCCGTGATCATTCAAAGCAATGGTCGCTTATATGAGCGTACATATAGCTTGACCCAAGTCGATGATCAGCATGTGTTATTAACAGCCAAAAAAGTCGCGGATGGTGTGGTAAGCAATTGGTTGGTGAATGATTCAAAAGTTGGAGACATGATTGAATTTGGTCTGCCGTATGGTGATATGACGATTCAAGCTGACGCTCAACCGCTTATCTTATTGGCAGCGGGAAGTGGGATTACCCCGATGTACAGTTTGCTCAAAGATCTATTGAAAACAGATTCAAATCGCTCAGTAATATTGATGTATTGGGTGAAAACTCAAGCAGATGTTGCGTTTAAAGCCGAGCTAGAGCAATGGGCTCAGCAACATAAAAATTTTGAATTAAAACTATTCTACACCCAAGCTGAACATGCCGATGAACGCATTAACAAACAACATGCAGCACAAATTGAACATTTAGCAACTGCGACTGTGTATGCCTGTGGACCTTCAGGTTTTGTTCATTCAGCTGAAGAAGTTTTTGCTCAGGCTGCAACCTTTAAAAGTGAAGCATTTAGTTTAACTCCGATCATTTCAGATGAGGTCGGGTTTATCAATGTCACGTTGACGCAGTCTCAAAAGACGATTTCGATTCCAAAAGGGCAATCGATTTTAGTGAGCTTGGAACAACAAAATATTAAACCGACACACGGTTGTCGTATGGGCATTTGTAATAAATGTGCATGTAATAAAGCGCAGGGTTCAACCAAAAACCTTGTGAATGGCGCTGAAAATAACGAGCCGGGGAATCTGCTTAAAATTTGCGTAAATTCAGCACAAACTGACCTGATTATTGATCTATAAGCGAGTACATTTATGAACATGCCAGTTCAATTACAGTATTTTAAAAATCCTAAAAACGGTGAGCTTACTGAGTCTCAGTTGAATGAACTTGCGCGTGAGCTCGATGCCATTAAACAAGAAGTGTTGGATGATATTGGTGAGAAAGATGCCAAATACATTAAACGTGTTTATGCCGCGATTCGTTATAGTTCAATTTTAGGTCGTGCATGCTTATTTGCAGGATGGTTCCCGCCAGCTTGGGTTCTAGGTACGGGATTACTGGGCTTTGCCAAAATCATGGAAAACATGGAATTAGGTCACAACGTCATGCACGGTCAATATGACTGGATGAACGATCCTAAGTTCAAAGGTACAACCTATGAGTGGGATATCGTAGGGACGGCAGCAGATTGGCGTCAAACGCACAACTACAAACATCATACCTATACCAATATTAAAGGTATGGATGATGACATCGGTTATGGCATTATCCGTTTGTTCCCAGAACAACGTTGGAAAAAAGGATATTTGTTGCAACCGCTTTATAGCATTCCATTTTGCTTATTATTCCAATGGGGTGTGGCGATTCAGAACCTTGAAATTGGTAAACGTCTAAAGGGACGTATGACCAAAGAAGAATTCCAAGAGCGTTTAACACCGATGAAAAAGAAAATCGGGAAGCAACTGTTTAAAGACTATGTATTCTTTCCTTTAATTGCGGGTCCTGCAGCACTGCCTGTGTTCTTAGGTAATTTGGCTGCCAATGGTATTCGAAATATTTGGACCTTTAGTATTATTTTCTGCGGTCACTTCACTAAAGATGTTGAAGTTTTTCCAAAGTCTGTATTAGAAAATGAATCTCGTGGTCATTGGTACATGCGTCAGATTCGTGGTTCATCGAACTTAACGGGCTCAGAAGCATTTCATATTCTAACGGGTCATTTGAGTCATCAAATTGAGCATCACTTATATCCAGATATTCCTGCACGTCGCTACCGTCAAATGGGTCCAAAAGTGAAAGCTGTTTGTGAAAAATATGGTTTGAACTATAACAATGCAAGCTTGGTGAAACAGTATGGTCAAGTGCTTGGGCGTATTGTGAAATATGCCTTTCCATTCAAAAAGTGAAAATCTGATTTTTCAGTTCAATCCTGACTTAAGCTGACCAAATAAAAAAGCCATTCATGTGAATGGCTTTTTTATTTGTTAGAGGAAAAAGATATCTGAATAATGATGGAGTGCTTATTTAAGCTGGATTGAGCCGTTCGCATTCACTGTGATTTTGGACTCGCCCGCAGCCATATTTTGCGAGTCAGCAGCTTCAGCACCTGAAAATTTTGCCATAGATGCACGCATCATGACAGGTTGAGGGTAACTATTATTGGTATTAAAGTTAAGTGAAACAAGGTTGTAGCTCGACTTATTCCAAGCTTGACTAAGAATCTGTGCACGTTGTTGGAAATTTTTAGAAGCTTCAGTCATCAGCTCATTTTCCACTTTCTTACGCTGTGCATCTGAAACCGTGAAATTGATTGATTGAGTTTGAAAGTTTTGCTGTAATTCACTGACCAATTGGCTTGCTGCTTTAAAGTCAGTGCTTTCGATATTAATTTCAGCACGACCGCGCCATTCTTTTAATTTTGTAGAATCATTGTCATAGACTGGATAAGTGGTTTGAGAGCCGGTTTCGACTTTGACTTGCGGATATTTTTTTGCAACGTTTAATGCTTGGTTCATCAACTGCGTGATTTGAGCAGACAATTCAGCAGGCTGTTTGTGACTTTTTTCAATAAATAAAACAGCATGCATTTCGTCGTTCGACACTTGGCGAGTGGCTTCAGCTTGGAAATTTAGAATATTATATTTCAGTGCATCATCTGCCATGCTTAAAGTGCTTGCACCCAATACCAATAATGCTGTTGCGAATTGTTTTATATTCATTTAGTTGCTCTTCTATCTGCCCCGAATTGATCATTTGATACTAATACGAATGTGTGTAGAAATAATGTTTTTTTTGGCAAGTATTATATCGCGCTGTAATTTCGTCTTTATTTCATACACATGGAATACTTTAAGACTTAGGTCGGGTTAATTCATTGAAGTTAATACGTTTTAATGGTGATATAAAATCTGAAGACAGTCATTTAAATTTTGATTGTTTTTTGAGTGGTATTGTGCTGATTGAAGCAAATACTCTGCTTTTAGAGGGCGTCGAATAGTCTAAAGATGGATTAAATTTATAGCTTTAAAGTTGTTATAATGAATGATCAAAATAAAAAAATATTAATTATTATAAGGTTATAAGATTTTAATTTTGATCAATAATAGCTTAAGACTATTGTTATAAATAAAATAAGTATTGGCATATCCTTTCAGTTTTTCTCATCCTAGCTCACATCAGAGATGACTCTATCTCTAAAAGATTTTGAAGCTTATTGGATTGGCTTTTCTATAAAGCTGATCAGTACAGCTTCAATTCCATCGTCACATGAAGTTGAAGGAAGTCTTGATGTCTAATTCTGCTGTGGTTGAATCAGTTGCACAAGCGTTACGTACTGCTGAATTAACACAAACTGCGATCTCTCCAATCCGTCCTGCGTTGGGCGGTGAAGCTGCGAACGTCGATATTGCATACGCTGTTCAAGAAGTGAATACAGCACGTGCATTAACAGAAGGTCGTCGTTTAGTGGGTCGTAAAATTGGTTTGACCTCTAAAGTTGTTCAAGCACAGCTTGGCGTAGATCAACCTGACTTCGGTATGCTCTTTGCTGATATGGCATATGGCGATGGTGAAGCAATTCCAGCGGGTCTTTTAATCCAACCTAAAGTTGAAGCTGAAATTGCATTGGTCATCAATCAAGATTTAACCAAAGAAAAACATACATTTGCAGACATCATTAGTGCGACTGAATACGCACTTCCTGCAATTGAAGTTGTAGATAGCCGTATCGAAAACTGGAAAATCAGTTTGATCGATACCGTTGCTGACAATGCTTCTTCTGCTGCTTTTGTTTTGGGTTCTAAACCTGTAAAACTCGACAACCTTGATCTTGTCAATTGCAAAATGATCATGACACGTGATGAAGAAGTCGTGTCTCAAGGTGTAGGTAAAGCATGTTTGGCAAACCCTTTAAATGCTGCTGTTTGGTTGGCAGATGAGATGGTTCGTCGTGGTCGTCCATTGTTGGCAGGTGACATTATTTTAACGGGTGCTTTAGGTCCAATGGTTGTTGCTCAACCAGGTGCTGAATTTAAAGTTGAAATCGAAGGTTTCGGTTCTGTGACAGCTGCGTTCGCTGCTGAATAAGGGAAGACGAGAGAGTACATTCATGAAAAAGATTAAATGTGCAATGATCGGTCCGGGTAACATCGGTACTGATTTGCTTTACAAGTTACAACGTAGCGAATGGTTAGAGCCAGTCTGGATGGTGGGGATTGACCCAACGTCTGAAGGTCTTGCTCGCGCGGCAAAAATGGGTTTGAAAACCACTGCGGAAGGTGTTGATGGTCTTCTTCCTCACGTGATTGCAGATGACATTAAAATTGCATTTGATGCAACCTCTGCATATGTACATGCTGAAAACAGCCGCAAGTTAAATGAACTTGGCGTGCTCATGATTGATTTAACACCTGCTGCAATTGGTCCATTCTGCGTACCGCCAGTAAACTTAGAAGCTTTACTTGCCGCTGGCGAAGTGCCAAACGTCAACATGGTCACCTGTGGCGGTCAAGCAACAATTCCTATGGTTGCCGCGGTATCTCGTGTTCAACCTGTTGAATATGGCGAGATCATTGCTACGGTATCGACTAAATCAGTCGGTCCAGGTACGCGTAAAAACATCGACGAATTCACACGTACCACTGCAGGTGCAATTGAGAAAGTCGGCGGCGCGAAACAAGGCAAAGCAATCATCATCATCAACCCTGCTGAGCCACCACTGATGATGCGTGACACAGTGCATTGTTTAGTTGAAGGTGAGCCAGATCAAGCTGCGATCACTGAATCTGTACATGCGATGATTAAAGAAGTTCAAAAATACGTTCCAGGTTACAAACTTGTCAATGGTCCTGTATTTGATGGCAACCGTGTGTCAATTTACTTAGAAGTTGAAGGTTTGGGCGATTTCCTACCGAAATACGCAGGTAACCTTGACATTATGACTGCTGCTGCTGCACGTACTGCAGAAATGTTTGCAGAACACGTATTTAATAAAGACGCTTAAGGAGCAATCACATGTCTAAGATTATTGTTCATGATATGACTTTGCGTGATGGTATGCACCCACAGCGCCATCAAACCACTGTTGAGCAAATGATTGCAATTTCAACAGCACTTGATGATGCAGGCGTACCTTTAATCGAAGTTACACATGGTGACGGCCTTGGCGGTTCATCAGTCAACTACGGTTTTGCTGCCGCAACTGATGAAGAGTACTTAACTGCTGTTGTGCCACGTATGAAGAATGCCAAAGTTTCTGCATTACTTCTCCCTGGGATCGGTACGGTTGACCATTTAAAAATGGCGCATGAAATTGGTGTGTCTACCATTCGTGTGGCAACACATTGTACAGAAGCGGATTGCTCTGAACAGCACATCACGGCTGCTCGTAAGTTAGATATGGATACAGTGGGCTTCTTAATGTTGGCTCACATGGCATCTCCTGAAAAATTGCTTGAAGAAGCTCAGAAGATGGTTGCTTACGGTGCAAACTGTATCTATGTAACTGACTCTGCGGGTTACATGTTGCCACAAGACGTGAAAGACCGTGTGGGTCACTTACGTCAACACTTAGATTCAAGCATTGAGCTTGGTTTCCACGGTCACCACAACTTAGGTATGGGTGTTGCAAACACTGTCGCTGCTGTTGAAGCGGGTGCGATCCGTGTTGACTTAGCATCTGCTGGTTTGGGTGCTGGTGCAGGTAATACACCGCTTGAATTGTTCATCGCTGTTGCTAATCGTATGGGTATGGACACTGGCGTTGACTTGTTCAAAGTACAAGACGTTGCGGAAGACTTGGTGATTCCAATGATGCTAAACCCAATTCGTGCTGACCGTGATGCAGCGACATTAGGTTATGCAGGTGTTTATTCATCATTCTTGTTGTTTGCGAAACGCGCAGAAGCGAAATATGGCGTATCTGCTCGTGAAATCTTAATGGAATTGGGTCGTCGTGGTACTGTTGGCGGTCAAGAAGACATGATCGAAGATTTAGCTTTGACTATGTCTAAAGCACGCGAATCACAAGCTTAATTGTAGATTAAGTTTTGATGCAAAAAAGCACCCAATCGGGTGCTTTTTTATTTTGGATTTGATGTGAATTTTCAGATTCGGTATGAGATTCATAGTTTTAGATATACATAAAAACGCTGTCTTAAATCTTAGAAACGATTACTGATTCTGTAAATGATTATGGCTCTCAAAGTGATTCAAACATAAAAACACTTAAACAAGCTGATCTATATTTAATATTGATTTTTAAATTAGATAAGTATTTGAAAATTAGTAAATATTTTTAAGTTTTTAGATTTTCAAACCAAATAAAATAAGCCAAAAAAACAATTAATTAAAATCAGCTTTATTCATTGAATGATTTCTAAGTGGAATTTTTAAGACTGTGGTCTGATTTTTTTCGTTTCTTATTTTAAGCAATATGCAGACCTAAGTTAATTTTCCATATTAGGGATACAGCCATGCGTCGTCAAAACTTATGGATAGCAATGATTGCTACAACTGCAACACTAGGGACAGCTGCAACACATGCAGATTTTATTGATGACAGTAATGTGCAACTTAAATTTAAAAATTTCTATTTGGATCGTGAATACGATCATGAAGCAGGGCGAGGTGTTACTTCAGGATATGGTAACTGGACGCAAGCTGTCACTTTAGATGCTAAGTCTGGCTATCATGATATTGGTGCAGGCATTCAGGTTGGTGCTGATATCCTTGCTCAATACGCAGTTAGTTTGAAAGCCAATGGCAATGATATACACATGCCATTTGATGCTGCTGAAGGTCAATCCGAGCGTGATAATGCTAAATTGGGAGCAACTTTAAAAGTTAAAGTGTCTGAGACAGAACTGAAAGTGGGTGATTTATTGCCGATGTCTCCAGTCATATTTTTTGACCCATCACGCCAGTTATTAACGACGTATAGTGGTGCATGGTTAGAATCTAAAGATATTAAAAATACAAAACTGACTTTGGCCTATATTGATGGCATTAATGCGCGTTATGATAATCAATATCAAAACTTAACTTTGTTCCCGCAGAATGACTTTGCTAAAGCAGAAGCCGCGAACAAGTCTACTGATGACGGTATGTATATTTTGGGTGTTGATCACCAGTTCACACCAAAAATCGGTGGTAGCTATTGGTATGCAGATGTTACCAATATCTATCAACAACATTATGTTGCTGCAAACTTCAAAACGAATTTAACTGAAAAAACAAAGTTAGATACGCATGTTCGTTACTTTGATAACAGTGAATCAGGTGACAAACTTTATGGGAACATTGATAGCCAAGCGGTATCAGCTGGTGCAAAAATGAACCATGGTATGCATACTGTTCAACTCGGTTACCAAGAAATGTTTGGTGATCATGGTAGTGAAGCCACGATGTTCCCAACATTGGGTGGTTGGGTGCCACAACCTTACTTAGACAACTGGTCAGTAGCGAGTTTCATTCGTAAAGATGAGCGTTCTTGGAGTTTGGGCTATACCTATAATTTTAAAGATGCTGGAATTTCAGGTTTAACCGCAACTGTGCGTCATTTCCGTGGCGATAATATTGATATGGGTGTGGGTCAACCTGAAGGCAAAGAAAATGAAAACAACGTGATTATTAATTATGTTGTGCCTGAAGGTAAGTTGAAAGGCTTAGGCTTCAACTATATGTTCATTGATACGAACTATAACTTTGGCAATGACCTGCAAGAACATCGTATTGCAACGACCTATAGCTATAAATTCTAGTGGTTAAATTAGGGTGAACCTAAGTTTCACCCTAATTGCTATTCTTTTAAATTAAAAAAACCATATTAAACAATAGTTTAAATTATTGTTTTAAAGTTGCTTGCTATCGTAATAATGTATCAGTTTGATTGGGCTGAACAGTTAATATAAGCGTGTAAAAGATCATTTTTGATGAGTCAACTTGTCGTTGAATTCTGTAAATGAGATGGATGCGTAAGCAAAAGACTTAAGAGGACTATTATGAGCACTGTTCAAATCCCTGAATACACAACCGATCCGTTCTTTGGCTTAGAAGACAAATGGATTGAAACAGCAGAAGGCGAGTTGACGCATTACCATGAAATTGGTGAAGGTACGCCAATCTTATTTTTACATGGTTCAGGTACGGGTGTATCTGCAGCTGCGAACTGGTGGTTAAACCTTCCGCAAATTGGTGAGCAAGCACGTTGTATCGCGATTGATACGATTGGTTATGGCCAAACAGTTGTCGCTCCGAATACTGCATATGGTATCCGTGCTTGGGTTGATCACGCGGTACGTACCTTAGATGCTTTGGGTATCGAGAAGACTTGGTTGGTGGGTAACTCTTTAGGTGGTTGGTTAGCTTTCCAAATGGCGATTGATTACCCAGAACGTATTTTGGGTATCGTGTCCATGGGTACAGGCGGTGCAGTACAAACTGCTGCGCTTAAAGCGCATGCAAACCCAGTGTTGACTGTTGAAGGGGTTAAAAAGACACTTTCTATGTTTGTGGTCAACAAAGACTTAATTACAGATGAACTTGTCAAAGTTCGTTATGAATCAGCTGCAAATGACTACGCATCAAACCGTTTGATGGATGTTGTTGGTGCACGTGACCGTGACCGTTTTGAATTCCCACTCGACTTTGAAAAAATGAAAGACATTACCGTACCTGTATTGTTGATTCACGGTACTCAAGATGTGGTGATTCCAGTGTCGCGTACTTGGGATATCTTAAATGTTGTACCTAATGCAGACGCTCACATTTTTAGTCAATGTGGTCACTGGTCTCAAGTTGAAAAAGCTGACGAATTTAACACAGTGATTAAAAACTACCTTGCTGTACATGGCGTAAAATAATACGTTGATAATGTAAAAAAGGATGGTTTACCCATCCTTTTTTTTAACCTTTAAGAATCAAGTGAATGAGTTATTGATAATCAGTATTGTTTGTAGGGTTGTACATAATCACTGAATAAAATATGGATATGTTTATAAGTGATTTTACAAGAAAAAATAGCCTAAAATTGCATTAGACTTAAGTTGTATGACGGGGATTTGTTGAGCAAATTTGAGATTTTTTCCAATTAAATTACTCTGAATAAAGTGCTAATTCGTGATAGTTTTTACTCAAAAATAATTAGACTAAAGTCTAAGGATAAATTTAAAAATATCATCTATAAATTTGAGAAATACATCGCCATCGTATCTATTATTCATAGCGATGTATGAAAATTAATCTAAAAATGAGCTTAAACGCGGTTAATATCTAAATAAAATACACCACTGAGCAAGTCCATAAATTTGTGTACACCTATTGAATCTGAGTTTTTTCTATAGCTTGCATAGAGATCGATAGAGGGTAATTCGACATCAAGCGGGCGAATAACCGTATTGCTCATGGTGAGTGGAGCAATATAGCCGGGCAGTAATGTACAGCCTAAATTCATGCCAATTGAGTTAATGTTAAATAGGATGTTATCTGCAGTTTGGACGATATTTAAGCGGATATCATGCTTTTTGGCGAAATCTAAAATGGTTCTATTTAAGGTTTGAGATTGCAATTCAGAAGGAATAATAAAGTCGATACCATCCAGCTCTTTGACTGGAATGCGTTCATATTTTGCCAAAGGGTGATCTTTGGGGAGTAAGAAGATCAGGGGTTCACGTAGCACAAATTGGCTCTCAATTTCATCACTAAACAGACTTTGACGCGTAAAAGCGATATCTATCTCACCTTTTTTGAGCAATTTTGACTGTTCTGAGTTGTTCAAACTCATCAGTTCAATTTTTAAATCTTCATTTTGAACGCGTAAATTTGGCAGGACATAAGGGAAGATTTTCATTTCTACCACAGGAACAAAGCCAATGCGGAGGAGTTGCTGTTTCGCTTTGGCAACTTGACGCGCCATAGCGACAGCTTTATCTGCTTGAGCAAGGGTTAAACGTGCTTGCTCTAAAAAGATATGACCTTCTTCAGTAAGTTCTACCTTTCGTTTTGTACGATAAAGCAATGGAACACCAATCTCAGTTTCCAAATCTTTAATTTGCTGGCTGAGCGAGGGCTGTGCTGTGTAGAGACGAAGTGCAGCTTTGGTGAAGTTAAGTTCTTCAGCAACTGCAATGAAGTAACGAAGATGACGTAGTTCCATATAACCTTCCAAAGATTGATTCATACAAAGTCTTAATATGATCCGCGTGCAGTATAGTTCAGAATCAATTCATCAGAGAAGAGTGGGCTCTATGCCTTTATAATTAAGGGTGGGTGATTAAAAGTGGATTTATCACCTATTTTAAAACCTATTGATTAATTGCTAAAAGATATTGATTCAAACAAAAAAAATATTTCCCCAAAACGCCATCAAAATCCATCATCGTCGACAAGTTGAGTCTATTGAATTTGTGTCTTATCCAGTCACAGGAGAGCATTTCATGAGTGGAAAAATTGATGTGCGCGAAATCGACGCTTTAGTCGATGCACAAAATGGACGTATCACGCCATCTATTTATACAGATCCTGATATCTATGAATTAGAACTTGAGCGTGTTTTTGGTCGTACTTGGTTGTTTTTATGCCATGAAAGCCAAATTCCTAAGGCTGGTGACTTCTTCAATACCTACATGGGCGAAGATCCAATTATCGTTGTTCGTCAAAAAGATGGTTCGATCAAAGGTTTACTCAACCAATGTCGTCACCGTTCTATGCGTGTAAGTTTTGCAGACTGTGGTAATACACGTGCGTTTACTTGCCCATACCACGGTTGGTCTTACGGTACAGACGGCTCACTTAAAGATATTCCACTTGAAGATCGTGCATTCCCACAAGGTGCATGTAAAGAAGAGTGGAGCTTAATCGAAGTTAACCGCGTTAAATCGTATAAAGGTTTAATCTTTGGTTGCTGGGATGAGACTACACCTGATTTAGAAGAATACATGGGTGATATCGCTTGGTACTTAGATGGCGTATTAGATCGTCGTCCAGGTGGTACTGAGATCATCGGTGGTGTTCATAAGTGGGAAATCGAATGTAACTGGAAATTTGCAGCTGAACAGTTTGCATCTGACCAATACCACGCATTGTTCTCTCATGCATCTGCGATCCAAGTATTGGGCGCAAAACCAGATGACGACTCTACGAAGAAATTAGGTGCTGCACAAACTGCACGTCCAGTATGGGAAACTGCGAAAGACGCAATCCAATACGGCGCGCGTGGTCACGGTTCAGGCTTCTTCTTCACAGAAAAACCAGATGCGAACGTATGGGTTGATGGCGAAGTTGCAAACTACTTCCGCGAAACTTACGAAGAAGCGAAAGAGCGTCTTGGTGAAATCCGTGCGTTACGTCTTGCAGGTCACAACACCATGTTCCCAACATTGTCTTGGTTGAACGGTACAGCAACACTTCGCGTATGGCACCCACGTGGTCCAAACAAAACTGAAGTATGGGCATTCTGTATTGCCGATGCTGAAGCGTCTCAAGAAGTGAAAGAAGCGTTTGAACGTTCTGCAACGCGCGCATTTGGTCCTGCTGGTTTCCTAGAGCAAGATGACTCTGAGAACTGGGTAGAGATTCAAAAAGTTCTACGTGGTTATAAAGCACGTAAAAACCCACTCATTATGGAAATGGGTATGGGTCAAGAAAAAGTTCGTGAAGATGGAATTCCTGGTATCACAAACTATATCTTCTCTGAAACAGCAGCGCGTGGTTTATACCGTCGCTGGGCTGACTTACTCATCCATGAAAAATGGGAAGATGTAGAAAAAGCGGCTGACGAATACGAAAAGGAGATGATGAAATGAGCCAAATTAGTTTAGAACTTCATCATCAAATTAGCCAATTTATGTACCGTGAAGCAAAAATGCTTGACGATTGGCAGTTCCGTCCTTGGTTAGATGTACTTGCAGAAGATATTTCTTATACGCTACGCACCACACCAAACGTACAAACGCGTGACCGTCGTCGTAATCTTGAATTACCGACAACTTGGGTGTTTAACGACAACAAAGATTTGTTAGAACGCCGTGTTGCACGTTTAGAAACAGGTATGGCATGGGCTGAAGAGCCTCCATCACGTACCACACACATGGTGTCAAACATCATCGTTGAAGCAACTGAAGTTGAAGGCGAATACGATGTGCATTTGACGTATTTGTTGTATCGCACACAGAAAGAGAAAGATGTCACAATCTACTGTGGTAAGCGCCATGACAAAGTACGTAAAGTAAATACAGAGCAAGGCTTTGAAATCTTCCAACGTCAAATTATTTTAGACCAAGTGACTTACAGTTCACATAACCTGAGCGTGTTCTTCTAATGAATAAAATTTTTGTATGTCAAGTTGATGACTTAGATGAAGGCGAAGCATTGAAAGTAGATTGTGGCGTGAATGGTATCGAAGCGCTTGCAGTGTTCAACAATGGTGGTGAATTTTTCGCTATGAATGATCGTTGTTCACATGGCAATGCATCCATGTCAGAAGGCTACTTGGAAGATGATGGTACAGTTGAATGTCCATTACACTCAGCACGTTTCTGCTTGAAAACGGGTGAAGCACTTTGCTTACCTGCAACTGATCCAATCCAAACTTTCCCAGTGATTGTTGAAGATGGTCAGTTATTCGTAGAAATGGCAGGAGAGTAAGCATGGGCTGGCTACAAGGCGAAGTTGCACTCATCACTGGCGGTGGTTCGGGTTTAGGTTGGGCTTTGGTTGAGCGTTTTTTAGAAGAAGGTGCACAGGTTGCGGTTCTTCAACGTTCACAAGATAAAGTTGATGCTTTAAATGAACATTTTGGTGGTCGTGTATTGGCTATCGCTGGTGATGTAGCTTGCTATGCAGACAACGTCCGTGCTGTTCAAGCGACTGTTGAACGTTTTGGTAAGTTAGATTGTTTTATCGGTAATGCAGGGATCTGGGATCACTATGCAGATATCGTGAGCATGTCTGGCGAACAACTCGAAAAAGCATTCGATGAGATCATGGGCATTAACACCAAGGCGTTTATCCTTGGTGCTAAGGCTGCGTTAGATGAGTTGGTCAAATCTGAAGGTTCAATCATCTTCACATTGTCTAACTCTGCGCTTTATTCTTCTGGTGGTGGTCCAATTTATACTGCATCTAAACATGCAGGCGTGGGCATTATGAAAGAGTTGGCCTATGAACTTGCACCCAAAGTGCGTGTCAATGCTGTTGCGCCATCTGCAATGAATGTGAACATCAAAGGTGCTGCGTCATTGGGTCAAGATAAACTGGGTCTTTTAGATGCACGTGATCCTGAGAAAATTGCGCGTGGAATGCCACTCGACTTTTTACCTGAACCTGAAGATATGACAGGTTCATACGTGTTATTGGCATCTCGTGCCAATAACCGTCCACTGACAGGTGTTTTAATTAATGCTGAATGTGGTTTAGGTATTCGTGGTTTACGTCAGCCTCGCGCAGGATACTTTGACCAATAAAAAATTTAGTCTAACTCAAATAGACTGATCGGCAGCCTGTTCTAGGCTGCCTTCCTTTTAAGGAGTCTCTCATGGCCGTTAAACTCATTTGTGCATCGCACAGTCCGTTAATGGAATTTGCTTCACCTCAAGATCAATCTCAAGAGCAAAAAGTGCGTAGCGCTTTTGAACATTTATCTGCTGAAGTCAAAGCTTACGACCCAACCCTCATCATCACTTTTGGTCCTGACCATTTTAATGGTTTCTTCTACGATCTAATGCCAAGTTTCTGCGTGGGTATCCGTGCAACTGCAGCAGGAGATTGGGACTATGGTAAAGAAAATAACAACATCGATGTACCTGAAGAAACTGCACTTTCTTTAGTACGTCGTGTGTTAGATGAAGGTGTTGATGTTGCATACTCTTATCGTATGCAAGCAGATCATGGTGTGACTCAACCCTTACATTTCTTATGTGGTGGTCAACTCGATCGTTATCCAACGATTCCCATCTTTATCAATGGTGCTGCAGCACCCATGCCAACCACGAAGCGTACCATTGCTTTAGGTCGTGCTGTAGGGCAGTTCATCAAGTCTTTAAACCTTGAAAATGAGCGTGTACTTGTCTTGGGAACAGGTGGTCTTTCTCATGATCCACCGACACCACAAATGGGTTCAGTGCCACCTGAAGTGGAAGAATTCCTGATTGCAGGTCGTAATCCTACTGAAGAAGCACGTAATGCTCGTCAGGCGAAGATCATTGCTGTTGGTCAAAAATTGGCTGCGGGTGATACTTCGGTTGCTGTGCCACTTAGTCCTGAGTGGGATATCGCATTGCTTGAGACATTCAAATATGCTGATTTTGCAGCAATGGAAGCCATGACTGAAGCAGAAATTCGTCGTGATGGTGGTCGTGGTGGTCAAGAAGTTCGTTCATGGATGGCGGCCTTTGCTGCATTGAGCGAAATGGGTGAATACGAGATGACAACGCACTGCTATGAAGATATCAGTGAGTGGATTGCGGGCTTTGGCATCGTCTCTGCAGAGTTAAAAGGTTAATAACATGAGCAATGTAAACAACATCGTGATCGTTGGTGCGGGCCAAGCAGGTGCGAGTGCAATTTTAGAACTTCGTGGCAACAAATACGAAGGTAAAATTACATTGATTGGTGATGAAACGCATCTTCCTTATGAGCGTCCACCACTATCAAAAGATGTGATTCTAAAACCTTCCGACACCAAAATCGAAATTTTATCGGAAGAGAAATTAGCTGATCTAGGTGTAGAAACCATTCGTGGAAATGGCGTTGCGAAAATCAATGCAGAAGCGAAAACTGTTGAACTTCTCAACGGCGATGTTGTTTCATACGACAAATTATTAATTGCAACGGGTGGTGCAGCACGTCGTTTACCCAACTTTGATGCTTTAGGTAAACACGTTTATACGCTGCGTAACCTTGAAGATTCACAAGCGTTGGTTCCTGTACTTCAAGCGGGTCAACGTATCATCCTCATCGGTGGTGGTGTGATCGGTCTTGAGCTTGCATCATCTGCACGTTTCAAAGACTGTATCGTGACTGTCATTGAAATGGGTCCAATGGTAATGGGTCGTTCATCTCCACGCATTCTGAGCGAATTCTTGCTTGAACAGCAAAAGTTAGCAGGAGTTGATGTTCGTCTTTCTACCTCTATTGCAGATTGTCGCCTTGAACAAAATCAGGACGGCGAAGAAATTGTCATCACTTTAGCGGATGGTGAAGAACTCCGTGCTGATGCGGTGGTTTATGGCATCGGTATTGTGCCGAATGCACAATTGGCTGTAGACGCTGGTTTAGATGTTGATTTTGCGATCAAAGTGAACGAAAACTGCCAAACGTCTAATGCGGATATTTATGCAGCGGGTGATGTAGCCACTCAACTTCGTGACTGTGGTAACCATCGCCGTGTTGAAACGTGGGAAAATGCAAACTTACAAGCAGGCATCTTCGCACGTCACGTGATGGGTGTAGAACATCCAGCTGTAAACCCAGCTTGGTTCTGGACAGATCAGTTTGATATTAATTATCAGTTTGTTGGCGATATGGCAGCAAGCGATTGGCAAGTTCGAGGTGAGATCAAGCCTGAACTTCGTGCAGAGTCATCTTTTGTATTGTTTGGTATCACTAACGGTATTATCGTGGGTGGGATCACTGTGAATGCGGCCAAAGAAATGCGTCATCTTAAAAAGTTGATTAGCAAGCAAGCGCCTTTTGAAGCAGATAAATATCTAGATTTAACGCAAGATTTACGTAAACTTGTGAAATAATTGGATTGAAAGAATAACGGAACAGACCTCAGGCAACTCAGGTCTGTTTTTGTATTTACAATATTTAATTTCAAATACTAATATTTAAATTTATTAAAGATCAATCGCTTTGAATCAGGCTAATTGCCCTAAGTAACAGAGAACGCTATGAATTCATCCTCCTTACCTGTGACCGCAAGCATTTATGCGCTATTGGTGTTGATTTGGGCAGCAACACCTTTGGCAATCGTATGGAGCGTGGCAGAGATTCATCCGATGTGGGTGCTGATCATTCGTTACTTTGGTGCATCGATCATTGCTTTATTTTTACTCAAAATCATGCGCGATCCTTTGCCATTTGATCAAACCTCAATGAAAAGCTATTTGGCGGGAAGTTTAAACCTGATTGGTGCGCAACTGTTTATTTATCTAGCAGCAAACTATTTAACCTCAGGATTGATGGCGCTCATTTTCGGGTTTTCACCTTTGATCGCTGGCTTGATCGGTCATGTGATTTTAAAAACACACAAGCTCACCTTAATACAATGGACTGGCATGGCTGTCGCTGTGCTTGGACTGAGTTTCGTGTTTGCTGAATCTGCAGATGCTAAAGTGAATCCGTGGGGGATTGTACTCATGCTGATTAGTATGATTTCTTATATCAGCTCGATTTTTTGGGTGAAACAAATTAATGCACCTTTAAGTCCAATGTCTCAAGCCACAGGGTCTTTAATTTTATCTGCGCTTGGTTCATTGTTGATCATTCCGTTTATTTGGCAACATATTCCAACAGCATTGCCAAGTACCCAAGCGATGATGGGTTTCTTGTTTACCATGATCATGTCTTCGATTGTTGCGATGCTCTGCTATTTCTGGCTAATCCGCCGTTTAGCGGCTTCAACAGTATCTTTGAGTAATGTGATGACACCTGTGATTGCTTTAGTGCTTGGTGCTACCTTAAATAATGAAGTGATTCATGGAATTGCATTTATCGGTGTTGCAGTGGTGATGATGGGACTCATGATGTATTTTAATCAAGAATTGCGTAAATTAATCAAGGGCTGATTTTATTACCTGATATTTAAATATCGCTTTTGATCACTGTTGATGATTGTTTAAGTGCCCAAAACAATCAGATCTCACATACAAAAAATAAAATGTATGAGAGGTTTAACAGTAAGCCTGTAAGAATGATGGATTAATTACAAAAAGTAGCGTTCAAGCCAATGTATTTTTTTTAATATTGCTTCATGCTGTATCCGTAGTATTTAGTTGTTTTTCTGCAAATATTTGCGTGAATTTTGACATAACAAAATGCGCTGATAAATTGAAAATAAGCTAATTATTCACAGTAAAGAACGAATAGTGTACAAGTTTCCATTTTGTCACATTATTATTTTAGAATAAGGGCGTGAAAACGATAGAAAGCTGTTTATTTTATTTCAAAATTCGTTATCATCCGCCCTCTGGTTATGATGAATAAACTATCGTCTAATTGGAATCTATAAAGCACCGAGTCAAAGGACCGCAAGTCACCCGACTTATTTCTTTCAACCCATATCAGAGATGGTAATTCGATATGAGCGTTTCTTCTGTAAATCCTGCCCCTAATTCTACTAACGAATACTATTTAACTCGCCAAAGTCAAATGGAATCGAATGTTCGTAGCTATCCACGTAAATTACCGTTGGCAATAGCAAAAGCTTTAGGATGCTGGGTTACTGATGTTGAAGGTACAGAGTACCTCGATTGTTTAGCTGGGGCAGGAACATTGGCTTTAGGCCATAATCATCCTGCGGTCATTCAAAGTATCCAAGATACACTTGCTAGCGGTTTACCGTTGCATACTTTGGATTTAACGACGCCTTTAAAAGATGCTTTCACTGAAGCTTTACTTGAGCAATTACCGGGTGGTAAGGCTGAGTATTGTCTACAGTTCTGTGGTCCGTCTGGTGCAGATGGTACAGAAGCAGCAATTAAATTAGCAAAAACGTACACTGGTCGTAGCACTGTAATCAGCTTCTCTGGCGGTTACCACGGTATGACGCATGGTGCTTTGGCAATGACAGGTAATTTGTCTGCTAAAAATGCTGTGAATGGCTTAATGCCAGGTGTTCAATTTATGCCGTATCCGCATGAATACCGTTGCCCATTGGGTCTTGGTGGTGAAGCGGGTGTAGATGCACTCACTTATTTCTTCGAAAACTTCATTGAAGACGTTGAAAGCGGTGTAACGAAGCCTGCAGCTGTTATTCTTGAAGCAATTCAAGGTGAAGGTGGTGTGGTCACAGCACCTGTAAAATGGTTGAAAAAAATCCGTGAAGTGACCGAAAAGCACAACATTGTGTTGATTCTTGATGAAGTTCAAGCAGGCTTTGCACGTTCAGGTAAAATGTTTGCCTTTGAACATGCAGGTATCGAACCTGATGTAGTCGTCATGTCTAAAGCAGTCGGTGGTAGTTTACCGCTTGCCGTTCTTGGTATTAAACGTAAGTTTGATGCTTGGCAACCAGCGGGTCACACGGGTACTTTCCGTGGTAACCAATTGGCGATGGGAACGGGTCTTGCAACGATCAAAACGATTAAAGAGCAAAACTTAGCTCAAAATGCGTCTGATCGTGGTGACTTCTTACAAGCTGAATTGAAGAAATTAGCTGTAGAATTCCCTTGTATCGGTAACGTACGTGGCCGTGGTTTGATGATTGGTGTTGAAATTGTCGATGAACGTCAAGCGGCAGATCACATGGGTTCATTACCAGGTGATGGTCAATTGGCAGCAGCAATCCAAGCAGCATGTTTTGATAACAAATTATTGTTAGAAAAAGGTGGTCGTAACGGTACAGTGATTCGTTTACTTTGCCCATTGATCATCAATCATGATGAATGTGTTGAAGTGATTGCACGCTTCAAGAAAGCACTTGCTGAAGCACTTGTTGCAACTCGAGGCGCATAAGAATGGTTGATTTTGCAGAACATCGTAAAGCGTTATTCTGTAATGATGCAGAGTCCATTGCTGATTATCAGTCAGCAATGGATTCAGCTGTAAAAGCTGTATCTGCATGGTTGCAAAATGACAAAATGTACACGGGCGGTAGTATCAAAGAGCTTCGCTCTGCAATCGCATTCAACCCTTCTAAAGAAGGTTTAGGTGTACAGAAATCTCTGGATCGTATGGTTGAGCTTTTCTTAAATAAAAGCTTAAAAGTACATCATCCGCATTCTTTGGCGCATTTGCATTGCCCAACCATGGTAACAAGCCAAATCGCTGAAGTGTTGATTAACGCAACGAACCAATCAATGGACTCATGGGATCAAAGCCCTGCAGGTTCTTTGATGGAAGTTCAGCTCATCGATTGGCTTCGTCAAAAAGTAGGTTATGGTGCAGGTCAAGCAGGTGTGTTCACCTCTGGTGGTACGCAGTCTAACTTGATGGGTGTACTCCTTGCGCGTGATGCTTGCATCGCAAAAAACTGGAAAGACGAAAACGGTAATCCGTGGTCTGTACAGCGTGATGGCGTGCCAAGCGACGCAATGCGTAATGTGAAAGTCATCTGTTCTGAAAATGCACATTTCTCTGTGCAAAAGAACATGGCAATGATGGGTATGGGCTTCCAATCAGTCGTGACTGTTCCTGTGAATGACAATGCGCAGATGGATGTTGATGCACTTGAAAAAACCATGGTACACCTTCAAGCGGAAGGTAAGATTGTGGCATGTGTGGTTGCTACTGCAGGTACAACCGATGCAGGTGCCATTGATCCATTGAAAGAAGTTCGTGAAATCACCAACAAATATGGTGCGTGGATGCATATTGATGCGGCATGGGGTGGTGCACTCATTCTTTCGAATGACTATCGTTCTATGCTTGATGGTATTGAGTTATCTGATTCAATCACACTCGATTTCCATAAGCATTATTTCCAAACGATTTCATGTGGCGCGTTCTTGCTGAAAGATGAAGCAAACTATCGTTTCATGCACTACGAAGCGGAGTACTTAAACTCTGCTTATGATGAAGAACACGGTGTGCCTAACCTAGTCTCTAAATCACTTCAAACAACGCGTCGTTTTGATGCGTTGAAATTGTGGATGACAGTTGAAGCATTGGGTGAGGAACTTTACGGTTCTATGATCGATCACGGTGTGGGTTTAACACGTGATGTTGCAGCCTATATCGATGCAACTGACGGTTTAGAAATGTTGGTAGATCCGCAATTTGCTTCAGTATTGTTCCGTGTGATTCCTGAAGGTTATCCAACAGAATTACTCGATACATTGAACCAAAACGTAGCAGATGAATTATTTGCACGTGGTGAAGCGAATATTGGTGTCACTAAAGTCGGTCAAGTTCAATCATTGAAAATGACGACTTTAAGCCCAGTGGCAACTTTAGAGAACGTGAAAAATTTGCTTGCACTTGTGCTTGCAGAAGCTGATCGTATCAAAGGTCCAATCGCTGATGGTACTTATACGCCTGCAATTGATTAAACAATTGTCTGTGTTTGGAAAGGAGATCATTTGATCTCCTTTTTTTGTGTTTGAAATGAGGTGGTTAAATTGTTTTTTCTTAAGAAAACTTAGTAAGTTTGATAGCAGTATGGACTATCCAAGTTGATAGTGCGGCTCTTAAAAATAAAGTGTATATATGGATTGATATTACTCAATGATCTAAATATAAACATAAGCTTAGGTGCTCAAGTGAATTTAAAAAAACCATACTCTCAGTCGTTTTAGGAGCAGCATTTTTCTCAAATACTGTTCACGCTGCTGATATTATTATCAAAAATGCGAATGTTTTTGATGGCACAGGCTCTGATCTGATTAAAAATGCACATGTCATCATTGATGATGGAAAAGTGAAAGCGGTTCAAACAGGAAAAATAAAAGAGAAAGCGGATCAGGTAATTGATGCTCAAGGGCGAACCGTCATGCCGGGTCTTATCAACAGTCACCTTCATCTTTTTTGGAATTTTTATGATTTACCCCCAAAAATGCCTGCAACAAATGATGCACAAGCAGAAGCTTTCATCCATGGAGAATTGTCTGAGCGATTGCGTGGTCATTTAGAACAGGGGATTACTTCAATCTTATCGCCTATTGATTTCTGGCCTTATATTGATCAAGTAAAGAAGAAAGTTGAGTCAGGGGAAATTTCAGGACCCCGTGTATTTATGGCAGGTCCTGTACTCCTTCACTCGGGTGATTATTATGCTTGTGGTGGTTTAACAGGTGAAGAACTCAAATGGTGTGATGAACATGTACGTTTACCCATTGATACGCCTGAACAAGCCAGAGCATCGATGAAAAAATTGGTCGGATACAATACCGATGTCGTGGTTTATGATGGTGTGACCAACGTCAAAGAATTTAATCAAGAGACTTTGAGAGTGATTGTTAAAGAAGCACATCAGCATAATTTAAAAGTGCTAGTACACAATGCTGATGCTAAAAATGTGCCTGCCATGATTGATGCAGGTGTTGATGTGTTTATTCATCCGCCATCAATCACGAAAGATATGGATGGAAAATACTTAAATATATTGGGTGAGAAAAAGATACCGATTGCCATCACCTTGGGCTTTCTTGAGCGCTATATCGGTCTTGGTTTTGCTAGCGAAAAAGATAAAAATGATTATGATATTTTAAAAAATAATGTTCAGGTGATGTTGAAAGCAGGTGCAGTACCATTGTTTACTTCTGATGTTCCAGGGATTCCACCCAAAGAGGTCATTCCAATGGTGACCAAAGTCATGAAGGGGCAAGGCATTGATAACAAAACTATTTTATTGTCGGCAACCAAAGAAGGTGCAAAAGCACTTGGAGCTAAAGATCTAGGTACACTTGAAAAAGGCAAAATTGCAGATTTGATTATTGTTGATGGTGATCCTTTAAAGGATATCTCAGCATTAGAAAAGGTGAAACTCGTAGTTAAAGATGGTGCAGTGGTGGTTGATCATCTCAAATAAATAATTGTTTTTAGCGAATAAAAGATTTAAAAATCCGCATGTTAACGTTGCGGATTTTTTTGATAATCAAATATTAAACGCTGGATTGGCAATAATTTATAAAAATCATAGAATCGTAATAAAGCTGTAACCTCTCTGTCATATTATAAAATCAAAATGCATATATCGAAATAAGTACAATACTTCAATAAAAAGTAGCGTACTCCATATTTGCATATATTGAGAGATATCTAGATGCGCTTAAATAACATCGTAATTGCATTAGCTTTAACTGGGGTGGCTGCAGCAACAACCGCGAATGCAGCGCGTGATACGATTCAAATTGCTGGTTCTTCTACAGTTTTACCTTATGCAAGTATCGCAGCTGAAGAGTTTGGTAATAACTTTCCACAATTTAAAACACCTGTGGTCGGTTCTGGCGGTTCATCAGGCGGTTTAAAGCAATTTTGTAATGGTGTAGGCGACAACACAATCGATATCGCGAATGCATCTCGTAAAATTAAAGATTCAGAATTGGCAGCGTGTAAAAAAGCAGGTGTTAACCAAGTAATAGAAATTAAAATTGGTTATGACGGTATTGTTTTTGCTTCAAATGCCAATAAAGCGGCTTACAAATTACGTCCACAACATGTATTTGCTGCATTAGCTGCACAGTTGCCTTCTAACGGTAAAATGGTTGCAAACCCTTATACACGTTGGAATCAAATCGACAAATCACTTCCGAATGAACCGATCACTCTAGTGATTCCAGCTTCGAATCATGGAACGCGCGAAGTCTTCCAGGAGAAGATGGTGGATGCAGGTTGTGAATCTTATGCTGCAATTAAGTCTTTAGATAAAGATGCCATGAAAAAAGCATGTACCACTTTCCGTAAGGATGGTCGTGTGGTTGAGATCGCAGGCGATTACACTGAAACACTGGCACGCTTAAAAACGTCTCCAAGTGCGGTGGGTGTGTTTGGTCTAGGTTTCTATGATCAAAACCGTGACCGTTTACGTGTTGCAACTGTGAATAATGTTGCGCCATCTGAAAACACAATCTTAAACGGTTCTTACCCAGTTTCTCGCCCATTGTTCTTCTATGTGAAAGGCGAGCACTTGAAATCAATCAAAGGTTTACCGCAATTTACCGAATACTTCATCAGCAAAAAAGTGTCAGGTAAAGGATCTAAATTAGAAAAAGCGGGTCTGATTTCAATGTCTGATAAAGAACGTGCTCAAGTTCTTGCGAACTTCAAAGCAGGCAAAGCAGTTAAATAATCGTTGAAACATAAACTGATGGTGGGCGTGTCCCATCATCAGTTTTTTGCTAAATATATTTTTTCAATGCGTCATTGAAAATTGGTGGAGAATTCATGAATCTGCTACTCATCGGGGTGTTACTTGCATTAATTGCGATAGCGTACCAAATCGGGTTGACTAAAAGCCGTAAATTAGCAGGTCAGGGCAGTAACTCTGCAATGCTACATTCACGTCCAGGATACTATGGTGCATTGGTTGCACTGTGGTGTGGGATTCCAGCTTTTCTGATTTTAATCGTGTGGAACATTATTGAACCCAGCATTTTTAAACATGTGGTGCTGAATAATATTCCTGCAAATATTGCTGCAACATTAGATCCTGCGAGCATCAGTGTACTTGTAGATCGAGTACAAGCGATTGCATCAGGTTTCGGTGTAAGCGATCAGCCATTGGCTTATGAATTAAAAGCCGCAGAACAATTAGCAAAAATTGAAGTGATTGGATCATATGCAAAATTTGCAGTGGTACTTTCAGCGGCAATGCTCGGTTTAGTTTGGGCAAAGAAAAAAATATCTGAGCAATATCGTGCACGTAATCAAGTTGAAAAAATAATAAACATTAGCTTGGCATTGTGCTCAGGTGTTGCGATTTTGACAACGATCGGCATCGTGATGTCGATGTTTAGTGAAGCTATGCGTTTCTTTAGCTTTGTGAATCCTATGGATTTCTTCTTTGGAACAGAGTGGAACCCAGGGTTTAGCACGTCAGGAAGTGCTGAAGGAAGTTATGGTCTATTGCCATTGCTTTGGGGAACATTAATGGTCAGTGGTATTGCACTTTTAGTTGCAGTTCCAGTGGGTTTAATGATCGCTATTTATTTAGCAGAATATGCATCTTCATCTTTCAGATCTTGGGCAAAACCTGCAATCGAAATTTTAGCGGGTATTCCAACGATTGTTTATGGTGTTTTTGCTTTGATGATCATTGGACCATTTGCCAAAAGTTTAGGTGCAATGGTGGGGATAGATATCAACGCAACCAGCGCTTTAACAGCAGGTTTTGTGATGGGGATTATGATTATCCCATTTGTATCCTCACTTTCAGACGACATTATTACGCAAGTGCCTCGTTCACTACGCGATGGTTCATTAGGCTTAGGTGCGACCAAGTCTGAGACGATTCGTCAAGTGGTTATTCCTGCAGCTTTGCCGGGGATTATCGGTGCATTCTTATTAGCGGCTTCGCGTGCCATTGGTGAGACCATGATCGTGGTATTGGCAGCGGGTAACAGCCCATTATTACATGCGAATCCTTTAGAAGCGATTTCGACAGTGACCATCACGATTGTGAATCAGTTGACTGGTGATACGGATTTCGCAAGTCCTCAAGCTTTGGTTGCCTTTGCATTAGGTCTGACTTTGTTTGTCATTACCTTAGGTTTGAACATTGTAGCACTGTATATCGTGCGTAAATATCGTGAGCAATACGACTAATGACGACTACAAACTCAACTCAAATGGATTCAAATCTTGACGCAATGAACGCTGCGGAAGTACGTGAGAAACGTAAACAAAAAATCCAAAGCTCTTTGGCGAAAAGACACCGTAAAGAGAAAACCTTTAAATACTTCGGATTTTCTGCAGTTATTCTCGGTCTGTTTTTTGTTGCCCTATTATTCGGTAGTATTTTATCGAAAGGTCTCCCAGCTTTTTGGCAAAACAGTTTAACGCTGCCGATCCATTTCGATCCTGCTGTGATTCAAGTATCAAAACAACCTGTTCAAACAGCCAATGAATCACCTGCACAGTTTGAAGAACGCTATATCGCTTGGCAAACTGAGATTGGGATGGTGGATTGGGATGCCTTGATCGTCAATGCAATGATCGCAAAAGATCCTGCGCTTGAAGCGAAGCGTGATGAACTATCAAGTCTTTATACCAGTTCAGAAGCATATCGTTTACGTGATATGTATATGCAAAACCCAAGTTTATTGGGTACGAATAATGAAGTGAAAGTCTTGGCAGATGCAAATGTTGATGTGTGGCTAAAAGGTGACATTGATCGTAGTTTGTCAGATGAACAACAACAGCTCAGCCCTGAAGTTCGTCAAATTGCCGATGATTTGAAAGCCAATGGCATCATTGAAAGTACTTTTAACACGAATATTTTTACGAGTCCTGACTCACGTAGTTCACCAGCAACTTCTGGTTTAGCAGGTGCATTCATGGGCTCCTTGTTCATGATGATGATCGTGATTTTAATTTCGATCCCTGTCGGTGTAGCTTCCGCGGTTTATCTAGAAGAGTTTGCTCCTAAGAACTGGATTACCGATGTGATTGAAGTCAACATTAACAACTTAGCGGCTGTTCCTTCAATTGTTTTCGGTTTACTGGGGGCGGCAATCTTCATTGGTTGGATGCATTTACCATTGTCGGCACCTTTGGTCGGTGGTTTGGTATTGAGCTTGATGACTTTGCCAACGGTGATTATTACCACACGTGCATCACTCAAAGCGGTACCGCCATCTATTCGTCAAGCTGCTTTAGGTTTGGGTGCATCTCGTTTACAAACAGTATTTCACCATGTATTGCCGTTGGCTTTACCGGGTATCTTAACAGGTGCAATTATTGGTGTAGCTCAAGCTTTGGGTGAAACTGCACCACTCTTATTAATTGGTATGAGTGCGTTCGTTGCGAGTGTTCCTGCAACGCCATTTGACCAGTCTTCGGCTCTGCCAGTCCAAATCTTCCTATGGCAGGGTAATGAACTTCGTAACTTCTTTGAAGGGCGCACAGCAGCTGCGATCATTGTGTTACTTGCATTGATGATTGGATTAAACAGCTTAGCCATTTGGTTACGTAAGAAATTTGAAGTTCGTTGGTAATTGAGGTCATATGATGAATATTGCTAGCGCTACTAAACCCAATTCCTTAGAACAGGATAAGTCCGTGAATCAAGAACAATCACAAGTATCATCTATGGGTACTGAGCAAACTAAATCAGCGACACCGTTTGTTTCGCAATTTGAAACGCCATCTTCTAAGAAAGACCAAAAGCAATCGACGGTAAAATTAAGTACGTCAGATGTGCATGTTTACTACGGCGAAGCTGAAGCGATTAAAGGAATTGATCTCAATATTTATCAGAACGAAGTCATTGCATTTATCGGCCCTTCAGGCTGTGGTAAGTCGACTTTCTTGCGTACTTTAAACCGTATGAATGACACGATTGATTCGTGCCGTGTGACGGGTAAAGTGATGCTAGATAACCAAGATATCTATGATCCGAACTTGGACGTGGTTTTACTTCGCGCTCAAGTGGGTATGGTTTTCCAAAAGCCAAACCCATTCCCGAAATCAATTTTTGACAATGTCGCTTATGGCCCTAAACTGCATGGTTTAGCACGTGATAAGTATGATCTTGAAGAGATCGTTGAAAACAGCTTGCGTAAAGCGGGGCTTTGGGATGAAGTGAAAGATCGTTTGAACCAACCGGGCACAGGATTGTCAGGTGGTCAGCAACAACGTCTATGTATTGCACGTACGATTGCCGTAAGCCCTGAAGTGATTCTGATGGATGAACCTTGTTCTGCACTTGATCCAATTGCAACGGCGAAAGTGGAAGAATTGATCTCGGAACTCTCTACTCAATATACGATTGCAATTGTAACGCACTCGATGCAGCAAGCAGCACGTGTATCGGATCGTACGGCTTATTTCCATTTGGGTGATTTGATTGAAGTAAACTCTACCGAAAAAGTCTTTACACAACCCGATCATCAATTGACAGAAGCGTATATCACAGGCCGTTTTGGTTAATTCTCAGCATCTATTGAGCGATAAAAAAAGAAGAGCAAATATGCTCTTCTTTTTTATTTCTAAGTTTTGTTAATAATTTTGACTGATATCAAGATTGTATTTGAAATGGATTGAAGTACTCTAGGTATTCAGAATGAATTGAAATCCAGAATTTATTTTTACTATAAAAAACCAAACAGCTTTTGAATCAATGTTTTAATAATAGAGAATGAAATAACAAAATTAGAGACTTTAGATGAAATTTAATCACAGCTTAGCACTGAGTATAGCCATTTCAGGCAGTTTGATCTTGAGTGGTTGCGCGTCATCGCAATCATCTCCAAAAATAGAAAATAAAACGTCAGAACAAATACAAGTACTTGATCAAATCAAGCTTAGCCCTGAAAGGATGATGAGCCATCTGAATGCTTTCCAAGAGATTGCACAGAACAACGGCGGAAATCGTGCTGTTGGAACAAAAGGTGGTTTGGCATCGGCGAAATATATTCTCGATCAAGCGAAAAGTGCAGGATTCAATCCACAAATATTGGCTTTTGAGAATCGTGAAAAAACCGTAGGGCAAAATATTTTAGTTGAGATCGCGGGTCAATCGAAAGAATCAGTGATCATGATTGGTGCGCATTATGATTCAGTGAAAATGGGACCAGGAATCAATGACAATGCGACAGGCGTTGCAACGCTTATAGAATTAATGCATGCATTAAAACATTCTAAGCAAAAGCCGAAACATACGATTGTGCTCGCATTTTGGGATTCTAAAGAAGTGGGAATCGCAGGATCACAAGATTATGTCAAGAAACTCACTCAACAGCAGTTGGATGGAATCAAAGCCTATATCAATGTGGATATGGTGGGCACAAAAAAACCGAATATTATGATTGCAGATGCTGATAAGTCCTCTGTAGATGAAATGGAAGCGGTGCTTAAAGAACGTGGTATGAGTGAGTCAGACTATAAGCCTTTAACAGATGGTTTAAGGTCTTTACCGAATCATGCTGGAGATTTGGCGCTAGAACAGCATTTAAAAGCTTTTTTCAAATCAAAACAATTGACGATTAAAGAAGATGTGTCAACTTTAACAGCCAGTGATACTTTAGCCTTTTTAGGAAAAGTCCCTATTACCTCGGTGATTCTATTTAATGAACAAATGAAAGGGGATGAGCTTGAATTTGCACCGTGTTATCACAAGGCCTGCGATACCATTGATCAAGTCGATCCTCAGTCCTTGGCAATTGCTGCCGATGCGATTGTGTATTTGATCAATGAAATAGATTAATGTCATTATTTTTCAGTAGAAGTTTGTCTTTGGTCACCTTAAAAGCGTTTAGGAATAAAAATTATTGCGCTATTCATAGCAAAGATGATGATTCAGTCTGATTCATCATCTTGCTTAGAATTATTTAGATACAAGCCATCCTTTCTATTTATTCAGTTGATATTCAAATTTTTTATCTGAAATTCAAAGTTTTCTTGAGCAATTGGCTGATATTAGATGTGACATTCTTTAAATTCTATCTAGCTGATTGGCGGAATAAGAAGTAGAATATGCGCTCTCTTCAAGTCACATTGTGGCAAGGTTATTTAGGCCTGCCCGTGGAGCCAAAATCAGCATGTTTATCGTTGCCGGTGCACCTGCACATTCTTCTTTTAAGAAAACTCAACTACTTTCACGTTTAGCGTCTATTAGTTCAGTTCAATCTATCGAAAGCCAATGGGTCTACCTCTTTGACCAAGCGCTGGGTGAGCAACAACAGCAATCCGCTTTACAGCTTCTCAATGATGGTGAGTCATTTGACCTCCGCCAAGCTACAAGTGATGAAATTCAGATTTTAGTCACACCACGTCTAGGCACGATCTCGCCGTGGTCATCTAAAGCGACTGACATTTTTGCCAACTGTAATACGCCGATACACCGCCTAGAACGCGGTGTTTTGTTTACTTTAAAAGGTATTTCTGAAATATCAAATGAAGTGAAACACGTTTTACATGACCGTATGACTGAAAGTGTTTTCAATAACATTGAAGATGCTGCTGCATTATTCTCTGAAACAGAGCCTAAACCTTTAAACTCAATTGATATCTTGGGTCAAGGTAAAGAGGCTTTGGTTAAAGCAAACGCTGAGTTTGGTTTTGCATTGTCTGATGAAGAAATTGATTATCTAACGGATGCCTTTGTTAAAATGGGTCGTAACCCGCATGACATTGAGTTGATGATGTTTGCCCAAGCGAACTCTGAGCATTGCCGTCATAAAATCTTTGGATCTGAATGGACAATTGATGGTGAAAAACAACCATTGTCATTGTTCCAAATGATTAAGAACACTTATAAAGAATCTCCTACAGATGTATTGTCGGCATATAAAGACAATGCTTCTGTCATCGTGGGTTTTGATACTCAGCGCTTTTATCCAAAATTAGATGCAGAATCTGGTCAGCACATTTATAAGTATAAGAGCCAAGCTGCTCATATTCTTATGAAGGTAGAAACACATAACCATCCAACTGCAATTGCACCATTTGCTGGTGCTGCGACAGGTTCAGGCGGTGAAATCCGTGATGAAGGCGCAACAGGCCGTGGTGGTAAGCCAAAAGCGGGTTTAACTGGTTTTACAGTTTCTAACTTAAATATTCCTGGGTTTGAACAACCTTGGGAAGAAAACTACGGTAAACCATCTCGCATGGCTTCTCCACTTCAGATCATGATTGATGGTCCTTTGGGTGGTGCTGCATTTAACAACGAGTTTGGTCGCCCTGCGTTGAATGGTTACTTCCGTACATTCGAACAAAATGTAAATGGCGATGTAAAAGGTTTCCATAAGCCCATTATGATTGCGGGTGGTTACGGTAATATTCGTCCTGACCATGTAGAAAAAGATCCAATTTTACCAGGTGATTTGCTCATTGTGCTTGGTGGTCCTGCAATGCTGATCGGTTTAGGCGGTGGTGCGGCATCTTCTGTAGATAGCGGTAAGCTAGGTGAGAACTTAGACTTTGCTTCTGTGCAACGTGAAAACCCAGAAATGGAACGTCGTTGCCAAGAAGTGATCGATACGTGTTGGCGTATGGAAGACCATAACCCAATCGTATCTGTACATGATGTCGGTGCGGGTGGTGTTTCAAATGCAATGCCTGAGTTGGTGAATGACCATGAGCTTGGTGCAGTCCTTGATCTTCGTAAAATTCCATCTTTAGAGCCTGGCATGTCTCCAATGGAAATCTGGTCAAACGAAGCACAAGAACGTTATGTACTTGCGATTCGCCCAGAATCTTTACCATTGTTTGAGTCGATCTGTGCACGTGAACGTTGCCCGTTTGCAGTACTAGGTGAAGCAACTGAAGCACGTCATTTAACAGTTGAAGATCCATTGTTTGGTAACAAAGCTGTTGATATGCCAATGCAAGTGATGCTTGGTGGTACGCCTCGTATGAGCCGTTCTTATGATTGTATCGAACGTCATGGTGATGACTTTGATGCATCTAAAGTAACAGACCTAAAAGATGCGATTTACCGTGTTCTTAAAAATCCTACCGTTGCGTCTAAATCATTCTTGATCACCATTGGTGACCGTTCGATTACAGGTATGGTTGCACGTGATCAGTTTGTAGGTAAATGGCAAGTACCTGTAGCAGATGCTGCTGTTACTACAACAAGTTTAGTAGGTTACACAGGTGAAGCAATGGCAATGGGTGAGCGTCCACCCGTTGCATTGTTAAATCCTGCTGCTTCTGCACGTTTGTCTGTGGCTGAATCGATTACCAATATCATGTCTGCAAAAATTGACCAAATTAGCGACATCAAATTGTCTGCGAACTGGATGGCTGCGGCAGGTCAGGTGGGTGAAGATCAAGCATTATTTGAAGGTGTAAAAGCCATCGGTATGGAAATGTGTCCTGCTTTAGGTATCGCCATTCCTGTAGGTAAAGATTCTTTATCTATGCGTACCACATGGAATGATGAAGGTATTGATAAATCCGTAACTTCTCCTATGACAGGCGTGATTACAGCATTTGCACCTGTAACGGATGTACGTCAAACATTAACACCTGAACTTAAAGATCTTGAATCTGTACTTGTACGTATTGATTTGTCTAAAGGTCAATTCCGTTTAGGCGGTTCGATCTTAGCTCAGGTTTACAAAGCAATTGGTTCAGTGACACCTGATGTAGATAATTTTGACGATTTCAAAGCATTCTTTGCATTGGTACAAGATTGGAACAACCGTGGCTTGATTAAAGCTTACCATGACATTGGTGATGGTGGTTTAGTTACAACTGTTGCAGAAATGATGTTTGCATCTCGTTTAGGTGTAGCACTTGAAGATCAATCTGTAGAAAGTGTATTTGCAGAAGAAATTGGTGCGGTATTGCAAATTTCTAAAGCGGATTGGGTAGCATTAGAAGCTGAAGTTGCGGCATCTTCATTACGTGATGCAATTGCAGTTGTAGGTACTGTAAACAATACAGATACTTTAACTGTCAATGGTTTAACACTTGATCGTGCTGATTTGCAAGTCGCTTGGACTGAAGTATCTCATCAAATCCAACGTTTACGTGACAATATTGAAACTGCGGATCAAGAGTTTGCTTTAATCACCGATAAAAATCATAAAGGTTTAATCGCACAGCCGACATTCGATTTGAATGAAGAAATTGAAGCGCCGTATATTAATGGCCGTCGTCCTAACATGATGATTTTACGTGAACAAGGCGTAAATGGTCATGTAGAAATGGCTGCTGCATTCGATAAAGTAGGCTTCAACACTGTTGATGTTCACATGAGCGATTTACTTGCTGGTCGTATTAGCCTTGATGATTTTGAAGGCTTGGTGGCATGTGGTGGCTTCTCTTACGGTGACGTATTGGGCGCTGGTGGTGGTTGGGCGAAATCTGTATTGTTCAATCCGAAACTTCGTGATCAATTTGAGAAATTCTTTAATCGTGACGAAACCTTCTCTTTAGGTATTTGTAATGGTTGCCAAATGCTGTCTCAACTTGCACCACTCATTCCGGGTGCAGAAGCTTGGCCACGTTTCCACCGTAATACGTCCGAAATGTTTGAAGCCCGTGCGGTAAACGTTCGTGTTGAAAAATCAAACTCTGTATTGCTTGAAGGTATGGACGGTTCGATCTTACCGATCGCAGTTGCACATGGTGAAGGTCGTGCGGTTGCAAGCGCGGACAACTTTGCTGCATTAAATGCAGGTAACCAAGTCATCTTACGTTATGTAGATAGCCATGGTAACCCAACACAACATTACCCAATGAACCCGAATGGTTCGCCTGAAGCGATTTCAGGTGTGACATCTACAGACGGTCGTGCAACGATTATGATGCCTCATCCAGAACGTAACTTCCGTGCTTTACAGCATTCTTGGAAACCTGAAGATTGGGATCAAGACGGTGCATGGTTACGTATGTTTAGAAATGCACGTAAATTTATCGGTTAGTACTAGATGAGATTAAAAAAACCACCCGAAGGTGGTTTTTTTATTTTTAAATATCTTCTTTAAGACTTGGTTTAAATTTTGCTTTTATAGAGGTTAGGGCACGTGTGTCATTTAGCACATACGGCTAAGGATAATAAATAACCCGAATCCTGCTTAAGGAAATGAGATCATTCTTCTTGAGACTTATCCATCATTTTGAGCATAAAAAAGTCTATGCTTTGGTCTGATAACACTAAAAACTAATCATAAAATTAAATTTAGCTTATGATTTTAAAGAAAAATCCTTATCCGCGATTCGGGTTAAATAAGAAGGTAACGTGGTTCGTTTTTAACTCAAGTATGAGGTGACGATATGACTAAAACAATCTTGATATTGAACAAGCAAGACTTAAGGCGAAGAGGTTGGGAATTATTTGCCGTGGTTGCCAGTCTACGAATTCTATTCTTAGTTGCAGGATATTTTTTAACTGCGTAGTAAAAACCAACGGAAGGTATTTTTTGTTGGTATCATTTCATGTTATTTATATTGATTTGGGAATGAAATGGAGAATATTTATAGATTTAGTTATGATGATCGAGAAGATGCATTACGTTCATTAGCAAATTATTATTCAATTGATTTGAGTATTTTAGAAGCTAAGTTGAAAGATATATATGGGTATATTAAAGAGCTTAAGAACATTGATTGCTATGATGAATTATCACTCAATGGGATGATGCAAAATGAAATTAGAACTATCTTAAATCCAACGCTAGTCGAAAAAGACAATGCAAAAATAAGAGTGAGTTTTTATCATCAGTTGTTCAACTGATGGAACAAAGGAGTGGTTTAAGGAAGGGCTTTTAAATAATGTCGATGGAATAGAGTGTTTTATTCGAAAAGTTGAAGATTTAGTTCCTCAAATAAAGAGTATGAATCTAAACGTAGGGTCTATAGTTGCAAAATCTAAACATAAAGCTTTTAACGAAGAAAGAAGAGAATTAGATGGTATATGTGGTTTTTATAGATACCAAGAAGCACGATCTGAAATAAGTTCATCATACGTTATTCCTGAGATCTTTGATGATTTTGGCTTGTATTTGTCTATTAAAGAAAAATTAAAATTTATACTAACTAATACAATAGTAAAATTTTATGTTGATCGAGAAGTTAATTATCTTAATGTCATATTAGAAAAATATTGGGATATACTTTGGACCACAGATGATGCGGATGATATTTATAATAGTAGTTCTAATGTAGGTATGGGGAAGACAATACCCTATGAAAATATTGAAAAAATATACGTTTTAGGCTGAAATCTAGTTTTTACAATTGATGAATTTTAATAAAACCACCTTTCGGTGGTCTTATTTTGGATACTTAAACAGACAATTGAACCTGTCTAAGTACAGCTTTTAATGTATTTGAATAATCAAATTCACTGTTCGTTGAATCCTTATAACGCCAAGCCACATAACCATCTGGACGAACCAGAACCGCACCCGATTCATGAATCTCAGATTTCTTATTCCACGTACCATACACATCACGATAATCACGTGAACCAATTTGAATCACATCCAAATAAGGCAGATCTAAAGCCTCAACCGCTTGCTTCCAACCTTTGCCTGATAGTCCAGTCAGTAAGGTAAAACGCCCTTTACCTGTGATATCTAAAGTTGAAACTTTTTGACCCTTACGATTAATCAGCCATGTATGAGGGACTTTTGCACCCGGACGTGTGGTTGCTTGTAAGTAAAGTTGCTGATCTTTTTCAAAGATTTCAGGTTCTGATTCAGCGATTACAGCATTCGAATTATAACGCTGATTCAGTTCCACGCCTTGCGCATTAAACTCAAAATTCTTGATTTCAAGTGCTTGATAAAGCTTTTGACGAATTTCAGCACCTTGTTCATCTTCAGCAAAAATGCGTTCCAGCATTTCTTTTTGTGTCGTCACACCTTGATCAAAACCAAACACGTCTTTTAAATGTTTATAGTCGAAACGAGATTGATTGGCACGTGCTACGATTTGTTTGCCCACGGGTGCACGTTCGGTTGTATAGGATTCTAAAAGAGTGGGAGCTGCCCAACCTTTAACCGCATATGCCAATTTCCAACCCAAGTTGAAAGCATCTTGCATACAAGTGTTTGAACCTAAACCACTTGAAGGAGGGTGACGATGTACGGCATCACCACCACAGAACACACGGCCTTTAGCATATTCAGTCGCCCAAGTCTGATTCACATACCAATACGATAATTTTTGAATTTCAACATCTTCAACTTCCGCACCCACAAAAGTATTTAAACGAGCACGGACTTGTTCTTCACTAACTTGAGGCTCACCTTTGGAAATGTCAAAGCCCCAACCCATAATCCACTCATTCCAAGGCGTGATCGCACGTAACAAGCCCATGCCTAGATCACCAAAACTGGCTTCAGGATTGACAATCCATTGCAAAATTGCAGGACGATGCTGTACATACTTAGACAGATCGGCTTTAAACGTCACATAGACCGTACCTGCACGAGCCATCATCCCTTCCAATGGCAAATCAACCTGTTCCACGACTTTAGAACGTGCACCATCCATACCCACTAAATATTGAGCACGTAATGTAAATTCGGTATTGGTGATACGATTTAAGAATCGAGCAGTTACGCCCTGTTCATCCTGCACGTGCGATAAATATTCGGTATTAAAATTATAGATTGCACCGCGCTCGCCTGCATTTTTAACCAAAAGTGCTTCCATTTTCGGTTGGATTAAATTCACCAAAGGACACGGACTGCCTTTGATATAATCGCCATGACGTTCATCACCTGTTCCCCAAGCACTTAATCGAGCAATTTCTTCACCGACAAGGCTGGTGGTAATCAGGCTTTCACCCATTTGATCCCATGGGGTGGCAATATCAAGCACTTGCTCTTCAATGCCTAAATCACGTAAAACTTCCATGGCACGTTGATTGGTAATATGTGCACGAGGACTATTGGCTAACCAGCTAAATTGGGTAAAGAGTTGAACTTTAATACCATAATTTGCAAGTGCTAATCCCAGTGTTGAACCTGCTGGACCTGTGCCAATAATTAAAACGTCAGTATCAAATGGTTGGGGCATGGGGACTTTCCTATTACTCATTCATGTGAAGGCTATCGAATTTCAATGCGAGTTTAGGAAAAAATCATCGTGTGCCAAAGTTGTATTCATATAAACTATCCATCTATATAATTTTAGTTCTTTTGCGTGTTGAACGCGAAGGTGTAAAATCGATTCTGCTCAGGATAAAGCACAGAATATGGAACTTCGACATTTACGCTATTTTATGACCGTGGCGCAGGAGCAAAGCTTTACCAAAGCGGCAGAAAAGCTCTATACCGCTCAGCCTTCATTAAGCCAGCAAATCAAGGACTTAGAACATGAAGTCGGTGTCGCGTTATTTGATAGAACCACTCGAAAAGTAATTTTGACTGATGAGGGGCAGGCATTTCAGAAATATGCTGAGTTAACGCTAGAAAATGCGAAACAAGCAATTGCAGTGGCGAGGCAGGTTGCACAGCAAAAAAATAATCAGATCCACATTGGATTTTTAAATGTAGCAGAATTAAAAATCATGCCGAGAATTTTTACTGAATTGAAAAATAATATTCCAGATCTTAAAATTCATTTACATAGCCTGACCTGTATTGAGCAAATTCAAAAACTTCGTAATGCAGAATTGGATATTTGTTTTACTCGTTATGAGTTGGATCATCCTGATTTTGAAAATATTCATATATTAACAGAACAGATTCATTTGGTCGGTGCGGAGCATTTGCATTCACTAAAACGTGTACTTAAAACAAGTGAATTAAAAAATCAGAATATGATTATGTGTGAGCAGAATGCATCACCAATATTTTATGAAAAATTGAATCAGTTGGTCCCTTTTGAGAAAATGGATGATCGAATACTTTGGGTGACTAATGTATTGCAACATATTAATTTGATCAATATGGGAATGGGATTAAGTTTTACACCTTCATATTTGCTCAAGTTTCTTAATCAAAATATCAAAATTATTGAAATAGATATAGAATTACCTCAACTTGGTTTATATGCGACTTATCCTCGTCAAGCAAAAAATGAGGCGTTGAGTATGACCGTAAAGACTTTAAAGCGATTGGTTGAACAAGGTATTAAAGAGCCAGTACAATGTTGAAACTGATTTATTACGTTCCTGAATCTCATCTTGAATCCACTAAACTTGCTATTTTTGAAGCGGGGGCAGGTGGGATAGGCAACTATGAACACTGTGCTTGGCAAGTCTTAGGTATGGGGCAATTTAAACCTGTTAAAGGGGCAAAGCCATATATTGGTGAAACTGATACATTAGAACAAATTCCTGAATGGCGTGTAGAAACCATTGTCCCTGAAGCTAAAGCGAAATACGTCGCTCAAGCTTTAAAATCAAGCCATCCTTATGAAGAGCCTGCTTTTGAATTTATTCAATTGATCGACATTAATTAGACGTAGATTTAAGTATTTTTGACCTTAAATCTCTTGAATAAACAGTTCACGATCAAAACGATACTGCGGAAAGAACACACCATCTTCTGCACGTTCACCTGCACCAATGACCATAATTGGATATTGTTGATGACCTAGGTTTAGAGTTTTACGAACTAAAGGTTCATCAAAACCTTCCATCATACAGCTATCAAAACCATGTGCTCGCAAAGCTAAAACCAAATTCTCACAGGCAAGTGCCGTGGTTTTGGTTGCCCATAAAATACTGTCTTCAGGTTTAAATGCAGTCACAGGCAGTTGTTTGCCGAACTGTCGTGCAACCGTGAAAGTCACCTTCTTAAAGTGACCGATGGCATTGAATAACCCGGTTTTATAATTGTAGGGAATATAGGTGTAGTATTTTTTCACCAAAGGTGGAACTTCAGGAAAAGGAAATTCATTGATATTTCGTTTTGCCATTTCATCTAAGCGATCAGTACGTGCAACACAGACAATCAACTCTGCAGCCGTGCGAGCAGCCCACTGATTCAAGCAAGCTTTAACGATGGCTTTTTTCATTGAATCAGATTTAACAACATAGAATGTCCACGGCTGAAGGTTAGAGGAATTGGGCGCGAGCAAAGCCATATCTAAGCAATCATTTAAAACTTCAGCTGGAATCGCTTTGTCGGTAAATTTGCGCACTGAACGACGGCTTTTCACCACAGATTTAAAGTTTTCGACATCAATGTTTTGCGGTGCTGTTTCGATATATCTTTTCTTGTGATTAGAACTGGAATTCATCATATTTACTTATTTCAACCACATTTAGTTAGAAAAGCTCATCGAATATGAAAAACGATGAGCCATACACAGACATTAATTAGCCTAAACCAATCATGAGTTAAATTGAGTAAAATCTGGTTTACGTTTTTGCATAAAAGCGCCCACAGCTTCCATCATCTCAGGTGAGCCAACACGTTGCATAAAGATTTCAGCTTCATGGTCAATCCATTCGATGATTTCTTTTACATTGTGCTTCATCAACGCTTTACTTTGTACCAATGAGGCAAGTGGTAATGCAGCAAGGGTCTGCGCTTGCTGAGTTGCTTTTGCATAAGCATCCTCTTCAATACTGTTTACTAGACCCATTTGAAGTGCTTTTTCACTATTGAACTTTTGTGCAGTTAGCAGTAATTCAGCTGCCTGATGATAACCGGCTTGTTCAACTAATAGTTTGCTTGATGCACCTTCAGGAGACAAACCCAGGCTTACAAATGGAATTTGGAAGAGTGCAGTATTGTCTGTATAGACCAAATCCGCATGGAGCAAAATCGTTACCCCAATTCCAATCGCAACACCTCGAACGGCGATGATTAAAGGCTTAGAAAATTTGGCGGCAGATTTGAGTAAAACAAAGGGAGGGCCGTCTTGTGGACGAATCTGATCCTTCATTGCTACAGACTTCATAAAGTCCTGCATGTCATTGCCAGCACTAAAATCAGCATCAGCACCACGTAAAATCACCACACGAACGGTTTTATCTTGATCTGCTTCATCCAAAGCATTTGCGATCCAAAGATAAAGTTCAGCATACAGCGCATTTTTCGCTTGAGGGCGATTGATGGCTAAAGTCAGCACCCCATTATCAAGGTTTGCATTTAAATGTTCATGTGGTTGTTGAATACAGCTTAGCGTCATCGTACTATCCTTGCTTTAAGACTTCATTTAATTTTATGCATTCATTATGTCGCATATTTTTTTTGTAGACACAACTGATGAGTTCATAAAAAGTTAATTCATTATGAAATATACATTTGATTATTTAGTTTACATTGGTCGTTTTCAGCCTTTCCATTTGGCACATATGCAAACCATTAAAATTGCTTTGGAAAAGAGCCAAAATGTCATTCTAGCTTTAGGTTCAGCCCAAAATGAACGCAATATCAAAAATCCATTTTCGGCTGAAGAACGTGAACAGATGATTCTTTCAAATTTTTCGAAAGAAGATCAAGCACGAATCCACTTTGTCCATGTGATTGATGTTTATAATGATGAAAAGTGGCAAAAACTGGTCAAATCATTGGTGGCAGAAGTCGTTCAACTGAATGATAGAGTCGGTTTAATTGGGCATTTCAAAGATGATTCATCTTATTATTTAAAATTCTTTCCAGAATGGCAAATGCTCGAACTGGAGAGTTTAAAAGGTGCAATTTCTGCGACGCCGTTACGTGAAGCATATTATCGTGGTGCGATTATCGAGCGTGAGTTTCCATTGGGAACACAACAGTTCTTAGAAGAATTTAAAAAAACAGAAATCTATCAGCAACTCAGATTGAAGTTTGAACAAAATGACAAAAGCAATTTAGACCAAGCAATCTAAATTAAAGCAATTTAGTTAACAGCTAAGTTTTCCATTGTGTAAGAAGTATTCTGATTTCGATGATCATTTCATTTACAGCCTATTCTTTTAATGAGAATAGGTAGCTTTGAATGCTAAAGTTGAAAAGCTGTCAAATTCAAAAGTCCCACTTAAAAACTAGATTAAGAATTGATCAATCAGAAAGTAGCTTAATTTATAAAGCTAAACTTCATGTGAGTACAGAGTATTCATATTTTGTTGAGCTGATTGTTTTAGGATTTCAGTTAATTGCTTCAATTGAGGTGACTGATGTTTCCAGTGATGCCAATACAAACTCACTTTTAGTATCGTATTTGGAATCACATGAATTAACTTTTCATGTTTAAGCGCTTCTTCAGCCTGAAATTCAGGGATCCAACCAAAACCTAAGCCTGCATCAATAGCATCATAAAAGGCACTATAAGAAGGAATGGCATGTTGAGGATATTGATTTGAGTAAAGTCCAAAACTTTCCAAGATAAAGTCAGTATGTAAGCGATCCTTGTCATTGAAAATCACAGCAGGAGCGTGTCTTAAGCTTTCACGATCACAGCCCTTTGGAAACCATTCTTTTATAAACTGCGGCGTTGCCAACAGGTGATAGCGCATATCTCCTAGATATTCAGCAACACAACCTTTCATCGCATCTGATTGTGTGGTTAAGCAAGCATTAACACGACCCGCTTCAAGTAAATGATGAGTTTGAGACTGATCATCCACATGGAAATGCAGGGTGATTCGATGTTGTTTTAGACTGTCCTGAATACATGGGAGTAACCAAGAAGCCAAAGAGTCTGCGTTGGTGGCAATGTTGAGTTGAAAGAAATCATGCTCAAGGTTTTTTCCGCCTAAGTCTTGAAAGAGGCTTTGTTCTAATAATTTTTGATGTTGTAAATAATGAACTAAGGTTTCACCTGCTTGAGTAACGCGACAAGGTCGGTCTCGAACCAATAATAAATGTCCCAGTTGTTTTTCAAGTTGTTGCACTCTTAAAGTCACAGCGGATGCAGTGATATTCAATACTTGAGCCGCCAAATCAAAACTCCCTGTTTGAGCAACAGCAAAAAAAGCTTCGGTTTGTTTATGATTTAACATTAAGCTAACTAAATTTATTTTAGATAAATTGATATTAACTCAGTTTTAATGATTTAAAAGAATTTTCGAGAATAATGAACCCATTCATCAATGGGGGAGATTCAATGTTTGAGATTTTAGCTTTTTTTAAAGGAGGATTAGAGCAATTTAAAGGCGCTGAATTTTATGCAGTGATCAGTGGTTTTTTGATTGGCTTGAGTCTGATTATTGCGATTGGAGCACAAAATGCTTTTATCTTGAAACAAGGTTTAAAACAACATTATGTCTTTTTAATTTGTACCATCTGTGCATTTTCAGATTCTTTGCTTATATTGTTAGGTGTAGCTGGCTTTGCTCAAGTGATTCAAAACTACCCTCAGGTCATAGAATTTTCAAAATACTTTGGTGCATTATTTTTAATGGTTTATGGTGTACAGCATTTCTATAGTGCTTTTAAACATCAAAAATCGCTCTGGCTAAAAGAAGCTCATCCAGATCATTTACTGAAAGTCATCGCGCTTTGTTTGGCTTTTACATGGCTGAATCCGCATGTTTATCTTGATACTGTGGTTTTAGTTGGCTCCATTTCCACTCAATATGATGCTTATAAATGGTGGTTCGCATTCGGTGCGGTATGCTCATCGTGGCTGTTCTTTTTTAGCTTGGGTTATGCAACGAAGTTTCTAATTCCATTTTTTCAAAATGCAAAGGCTTGGAAGATATTGGATAGCGTGATTGGCATCATAATGTGGTCAATCGCGATCAGTTTATTATTGTCTGTCTGATTTTATTTGATTTAATTTTTTTTAATCGCATTTATATGGCATGAATCTATATGGAGTGAATCAAACAATATCGAGATCGATGCAAGCTGAGTCAATTGATAAGTAAATGATCAGCTTACATCGTTCTGTCAAATCTTAAGCTTGTAAAGCTTTTAGATCTTCTAAAACTTGTTCAGCATGACCCGCTGCTTTCACTTTACGATATTCTTTTACTAACTTGCCGTTGTTGAAAATAAACGTAGAACGCTCAATGCCCATCACTTTTTTACCGTACATATTCTTTTCTTTGATCACATCAAAGTGTTGACACAAGACTTCTTCTTTATCACTGATCAAATCAATGGTGAGGGCTTGTTTTTCAGTAAAGTTCTGATGTGCTTTCACTGAATCACGAGAGATTCCATAGATCGTTGTATTCAATGCGTCAAACTGGTCTTTAAGGCATGAAAAACCTACAGCTTGAGTGGTACAGCCGGGTGTTGAGTCTTTAGGGTAAAAATATAAAATCAGCCATTCAGCATTGAGCTCACTAAGGTTCACTTCAGAGTGTGTAGTTGGGAATATTTGATTCGGAAGGGTGATATCGCTCATTATTAATCTCTCAATGTTTAAAATAAGTATAGCTGAATTGGGCCGTTATAAAATTGAATGATTTGAAGTGAACTCTTAATTTTGAGTGTCCCACAGTTCTACTTTGATAAAATTTAAGTAAAAATAAAGCCACGCATTGGTGGCTTTATTGGATGTAGAAATCAATTATTTCTTTTGCATGCCTGCAAGTTTAGTATCGAGTGCAGTACCTAAACATGCTTTCACTTTTGGCTGTTCGGATTTACCAAATTTTTGCATTAAACCAACATATTTATCTTTATCTTTCGCATTTTGAGCACTTTGCAATTCCCATTGATCTGCATTGGTCATACGACCTTGAGATTCAACATTACATTTACAAAGTTGGGTCACTTCAGTTTTAGATAAAACTTTTGCAGCACCCATTTTATTTTGCTCTTCAACACAGGCATTGATTAAGCCTTGTTTGATATTGCTAGATTTATAAATCGATTGTAATTTTGTTTGGTTATCAGTAGCTGGAGCCGCGAAAGTTGAAGCAGAAAATAAAGTAGCGACAGCAAAAACACTAGAAAGAAAAATATTTGATTTCATCAGTAAAAAAATCCTATTTACTCTGGAATGTAACGAGTCGGATCAGTAACAGCTGCATCAGCAAAACCTTGTTTGCGCAAACGGCAACTGTCACACGTTCCACAAGCTCGACCGAGGTTGTCAGCTTGATAGCAAGACACCGTTTGACTGTAGTCTACGCCATGTTCAATGCCTAAGCGAATGATATTTGCTTTGGATAAATGTAACAGAGGTGTTTCAAATTTAAGAGGTTTTCCTTCGACACCAACCTTAGTTGCAAGTCGAGCCATATTGGCAAAAGCCTCAATAAATTCTGGACGACAGTCTGGATACCCAGAATAATCAACAGCATTGATGCCAATCACAATCGCTTCAGCTTCAAAAACTTCTGCAGCTGCGAGGGCATATGACAAGAAAATAGTGTTACGTGCTGGAACATAAGTTACAGGAATACCACTTTGCTCATGATCAGGGACTTCAATGCTGTGATCTGTTAAGGCAGAGCCACCTAAATTACCCAAATCAATGTTGATGACGCGATGTTCAACACCTGCTTTTTGAGTGAGTTCACGTGCGGCATCAAGTTCAGTGGTTGAGCGTTGACCATACATAAAACTGATTGCTATACATTCATAACGTGCTTGTGCCCAAGCGAGACAGGTTGTTGAATCGAGTCCACCAGATAACAAGACAATGGCACGAGGACGCATAGGAGAACTCCACAAAACATGAAAAATAAAACGTTATTATAGCCTTAATTTGAGCATTTGGTTGAAAGCTTCATCGTATTCAATACATTCAAAAAAACCGATCACTATTTAGTATTAAAATCTTAAAAATGTGATTGAAAACTAGTTTTTATTAACTATAATTGACCAGTGGTTGATAAATATACAAACAAGCTAAACAATAAAAATTAGGGATAGCAAATGAAAAAAATGACTTGCCTTGTACTAGGGGTTGCATGCTTTGCAGCGCCTGCATGGGCTGTAGAAATACTCACAGACGATGAATTGTCATTACTCACAGGGCAAGATGGCTTGACCATCAGCGTTGTGCCCACTGGACCAATACAGGCTGAAGTGATTTATCACGATAATGACGGTCTTGGAAATGCGCTCATCGGAGGTACAAAACAAGCGGGTGCGCTTATTTTTGGTACTGCAGATGGCAAAGGTAATAATCCACTTTCTCTATCCTCTGGTTCTGCCAATATCAATGTCATTCTTAAAATTGACACAGATGCAGGACAAGGTGCTGATGGGGCTTTTGTGAATGTTGGGGTGAGTGTTCCTCAAGATCTTACGATTAATACCGGTGATATTTGGGTCGGGGCTTCTAACCAAAAAGTTGGTGCTGTGCGTGGATATACCAACGCAACCAAAATTTTAGATAATATGAAAGTGTATATCTCGAATCTCAATACCAATATTCAATTAGGTTCGACCCCACAAGGTGGTTTACTCAGTATGAATGGTATTTTCAAAGATGGTTTGCGTATCGAAGGTTATAAGTTAAATGACCATGGCGGCGGTGGTTCTTTGGGTATGGAATATATTAGCTTGCAAAACTCACAACCCGGTCGTTTTGGCGTTACCAATCTAGATTTCGATGTCGCTGGATCAGTCAAAGAAGATGGGCTGAATCTTAAAATAAATCGCTTAGGAGATGCTGGTGGCATTAATGCCATGATTTGGGGCGTGAGCGCGGGTGATCTCAATAATCCGAATACTAAATCATTTGGAGATATAGAGATCAGAGGGCTGAACTTAAATGGAACGACGATTAAAGTCACTGGACACTAATTTTGAATGTTTATTCTAGATGCTTAAACATATAGGTGTTGATCTGTAAAATATAGAATTTTAATAAAAGCATCTTCAATCAATTGTGAAGATGCTTTTGTTTTATAAACTAAAAATAAAAAACTTAACGTCCAGTTTCATCATTCCATAATAATTTATGCAGTTGAAGCTGAAAACGAACAGGGATGTGGTCTTCTAAAATCCATTGTGCAAGATCACGTGCTAACTGAGGTAAACGGACAGCGCCTTTTTCGATGGCAAAAGCAGGTGAGAACCAAACCGTACTGACTTTCTCATTGAGCTTGTATTGCTCAACTTGAAATTTAGACCATTCGTAATCTTCACGATTACATATCACAAATTTGATTTGATCATGTTGAGTCAAGTGGTCAAGATTAGACATTAAATTGCGCTTATCTTCACCCGACGTCGGTGTTTTTAAATCAAGCACTTTAGAAACACGAGGATCTACTCTAGACACATCTAACGCACCGCTGGTTTCTAAAGAAACTTCACAACCTAAATCCGCTAATTTTTGCATTAGTGGAAGTGCATTTGGCTGCGCCAGTGGTTCACCACCTGTCACGCAGACATAAGGCGTTTTGAAATCCAAAGTGGTTTGAATGATTTCTTCTAAAGATTGACGTTCACCACCTTCGAATGAATAGGTCGTATCGCAATAGCTACAGCGCAGAGGACATCCTGTCAGACGAATAAAGACTGTCGGTAAGCCTAAGGTATTGGCTTCACCTTGTAATGAATAAAATATCTCCGTGATACGTAAGCCCGCAGACGGATCAGTAACAGGGATAGTAGAAGAACGGAGCGCACTCATTATAAAATTACCATCAATACAAAAAATAAAATCTCTACGATCATGTCTGACCGTAGAGACGCAAGACTATTGTAGTCCTCAGAGATTAAGCAGATTTTAATCTTCGCGTAATAAATCATTCAAACTCGTTTTAGAACGTGTTTGTGCATCCACTTTTTTTACGATAATTGCAGCATATAAGCTGTATGTACCGCATTTAGACGGAAGGCTACCAGCCACAACCACAGAACCTGCTGGTACGCGACCATAATGGATTTCGCCAGTCGCACGGTCATAAATCTTAGTCGATTGACCAATGAATACGCCCATTGAAATCACAGAACCTTCTTCGACCACAACACCTTCAACGATTTCTGAACGAGCACCAATGAAGCAATTGTCTTCAATAATCGTCGGATTCGCTTGAAGGGGTTCAAGTACACCACCGATCCCTACACCGCCTGATAAATGCACATTTTTGCCAATTTGAGCACATGAACCTACAGTCGCCCATGTATCCACCATTGTGCCTTCATCTACATAAGCGCCGATGTTCACATAAGAAGGCATTAAGATCACGCCTTTAGCTTGAAAAGAGCCTTTGCGTGCAACAGCGGGAGGAACAACACGAACACCGACTGCTTTGAACTGCTCTTCAGTCCAACCGTTGAATTTGGTCTCTACTTTGTCGTAGAAACGAAGATCACATGACTCAATTGGTTTATTATCATTGATTTTAAAAGATAATAATACCGCTTTCTTTAACCATTGATGAACAACCCACTCACCATTAATTTTTTCAGCTACACGTAGTGTGCCATTGTCTAATCCAGCAATAGCTTCCTCTACTGCTTGACGGATTTCAGTAGGGCAATCAACCGCTGTAAAGTTAGCGCGATCTTCAAATGCTTGTTCAATGATTGTTGAAAGCTGAGACATCGTCTTGTCTATCCTTAAAAATTTTTAAAGATTCTACAGTAAAAGCCCCAAAATTTAGAAAAAAATCACATGCCTGTACAAAAAATTGATTCGTATTTTCTGAAGCAAAAGAAAAAGTAATGAATTGATTAATTGGTGAGCATGTAAAACTCTTTAAAAACAACAAGTAGAACATAATTGTATCAAAAAATAACAAAAAATAATCAATTTGTGGCTTAATAGTGAGGCAATTATCGTCTATGATTCTTGCGAGTCGAAACACATTAATGATTAAAGAACAACTCATTATCTTGAGGAGAAATAAATGAAAGTGTTTAAATTACTTGCAGTGTCTGTTGCGTTGACAACTTCTGGTCTGGCTATGGCTGAAACTCAAGTTGTTCAAAGCGGTAACGTATTTGAAGCAAATCAATTGATCCCTACAGGCGTACGTGCTGAAGTAGGTACAACTGGTTATGGTGGTGCTTTACTTTGGACTGCGAACCCATATGTAGGTTTGGCGCTAGGTTATAACGGCGGTGACATTTCTTGGTCTGATGATTTGTCAATTAATGGTACAAAATACGATTTAGATATGGATAACAGCGTTGGTTATTTAAATGCTGAAATCCGTCCTTGGGGTGCAAGCGAAAATGTATGGGCTCAAGGTCTATATATGGCAGCGGGTGTTGGATATATCGACAACGAATATGGTTTAGATAAGCGTAACAAAAATGCTGAAGGTTCACTCAAAGTTGATGACGTAAGCTACACAGGTCTTGGTGGTGTACGTGGTACTCAAAGTTACAAAAATGATTTCGCTCCATATGTAGGTTTGGGTTTCGCACCTAAAGTGACTAAAAATATTGGCGTATTTGGTGAAGTTGGTGCTTTCTATACAGGTAACCCTTCTGTTAATTTAGAAAGTTATGGTAATTTAACGAATGGTGCTGGTGGTGCTCCGATCGATGTATCTGTACAACGTGAAGAAGACAAAATCCGTAACGACGATAAATACGAATGGCTTCCAGTTGGTAAAGTGGGTTTAAGCTTCCACTGGTAAGATCCAAATAAAAAAACGAGCTTCGGCTCGTTTTTTTTGTCTCATCTTTGATTCTTTGATTTATTAATGATTAAAAAAGGAGCTAAGGCTCCTATTTCGATGTTGATCAATCTATCGATCAATCATCAGGATACGCAATTTTCTTAAGGGCTTTAATATCGGCACTTGGTGCACAGAGTGAAATAAACTCATAACCATAACCACGAAGTAAATGTCCTTTACGAACGGCAATCCAAGTAGTATTTACGCCAAATAAATCAGTATGAATTTGTTTTAATCGATGATCACGTTCAGTGTCATAAGCGACATCATTGACAATGCCTAAGCCCATCCCCAGTTCTACATAAGTTTTGATGACATCGGCATCCAGTGCTGACATCACTAAATCTACATCGAGTTCCGCTTCTTCAAATGCTTTATCGATTTTAGAACGACCTGTAAAACCGCCGTGATAAGTAATGATCGGATGTTCAGCCAAACGTTCTAATGTGATTTCACGTGGGTTGAGTTGAGCTAAAGGGTGGTTTTGTGGGGTAATAATGCAATGTTTCCAATTATAGAAAGGTACACTGGCTAAATTGTCTTCTGTCGTTAATGACTCAGTTGCAATACCGATATCTGCAGCACCTGTAAGTAACATTTCCGAAATTTCAACAGGGCTGGCTTGTTGTAAAATCAAATGAACTTTTGGAAATAACTTTTTGAATGAATTGACGATTGGCGGTAGTACATAACGTGCTTGAGTATGTGTGGTAGCAATCGTCAGCGTCCCTTCATCTACGCGGTTAAAATCATCTGCTAGGCGTTTAATATTGTCTGCATCAACTAACATACGCTCAACTATGCCAAGTAATGATTGACCTGGTTCAGTGAGGCCAAGCAAGCGTTTACCTTTACGAATAAACAGTTGTACGCCAAGCTCATCTTCTAAATCTTTAATATGCTTGCTCACACCCGATTGAGAAGTATAAAGTGCAGCAGAGGCCTCTGTTAAATTAAAATTTTGTCTAACGGTTTCACGAATAATTCTTAATTGTTGGAAATTCATATTTTTCTATCCTGAAAAGGATGGGGCAGTTGAATGCCCCATTTTACTATGTGTTAAGCCACTTGATTTGCAAATAGATGCAAGGTATTGGTGCTTAACCAAACCGTTTGATTTGGACGGAACTGATGGCGTTTGGCTTCATCGGGCGTAAGCAAGATTTCAATCAGATTACCTTGACGACTTTGCAATTCTGCAACCACTTTCCCTGCAATCCAAACTTCTCGCAGGAAAGTGGCTTGGAAGGCATTTTCAGTCGGTTGAGCGTGAATGGTCAGCTCATCTGGGCGAACAAAAGCAATCACGTCACCTTGTGGAGAATCTTTGGCTTGTGGCACTTGAATACGATCTTCACCGATTTGAATGATGCCATTGTGGTTTTGACCTTCAAAGCGATTTGCTTGACCTAAGAAGTCAAATACAAATGGAGTCGCAGGCTTTTCATAGACTTCACGGGGTGAACCAATTTGTTCGACATTACCTTTGTTCATCACAATAATTTGATCAGCAACTTCTAACGCTTCTTCTTGGTCATGTGTCACGAAAATTGACGTGATGTGTAATTCATCGTGTAAGGTTCTTAACCACCGACGCAATTCTTTACGAACTTTGGCATCTAACGCACCAAATGGTTCGTCCAGTAACAATACACGAGGCTCAACAGCCAAAGCACGTGCAAGAGCGATACGTTGTCGTTGACCGCCTGAAAGCTGTGCAGGGTAGCGATCAGCCAAGAAGCCTAATTGAACGAGGTCTAATAAACGCGTGACACGTTTTTTAATTTCAGATTCAGAAGGTCGCGTCGCACGTGGTCGAACACGTAGACCAAACGCGATATTGTCGAACACAGTCATGTGACGGAACAAAGCATAGTGTTGAAATACGAAACCGACTTGACGTTCACGAACGTGGACATTGGTTGAGTCTTCACCCTCTAGAATGACTTGACCACTATCTGCAGACTCTAAACCTGCGATGATACGTAGCAGTGTGGTTTTACCACAGCCTGAAGGGCCTAATAATGCAACCAATTGACCATCTGGAAAATCGAGAGAGATATTATTGAGTGCATGGAATGCACCAAAGTGTTTTTCAATATTTTTGACTTGAATACTCATGCGGTCATTCCTTAAGAAGCTTGTGAATCTTCGTTACGTTTGCTTTGGTTTTCTTGGCGAATTTCAACCCACGTTTTTAGAATTAGGGTCACGATTGCAAGCAATGCCAAGAGTGATGAAACAGCAAATGCAGCACTGAAGGTATATTCGTTGTAGAGAATCTCTACATGCAGTGGCAGGGTATTGGTTTCGCCACGAATGTGACCAGAGACCACCGAGACTGCACCAAATTCACCCATTGCACGTGCATTACAAAGAATCACACCGTAAATTAAACCCCATTTAATATTGGGAAGGGTCACTTTCCAAAAGGTTTGCCAACCAGAAGCACCCAATACGATAGCAGCTTCTTCCTCTTCAGTTCCTTGTGCTTCCATTAGTGGGATTAACTCACGTGCCACAAAAGGAACAGTAATAAAGATGGTTGCTAAAACAATGGCTGGAACGGCATAAAGGATCTTAATGTCGTTATCCATCAGCCAACCGCCAAACCAACCCTGAGTACCAAACATCAATACCAACATCAAACCTGCAATCACAGGGGATACAGAGAATGGCATATCAATAATGGTGGTCAGGATTGATTTACCGCGGAAGTTGAACTTGGCCACAGACCAAGCTGCTGCCACACCAAACACCACGTTTAAAGGTACTGCAATGATCGCCGTTAAAAGCGTGAGCTTCACTGCGGATAAGGTGTCAGGATGAACTAACGCTTGAGCGTAAACGCCAACACCTTGTTTAAAGGCTTCTACAAAAACCAAGATTAACGGTAGAATTAAGCAACTCAAGAAGAAGATTAACGCAATCGTGATCAGTGTATAACGAACCCATGTCGGTTCACGTGTTGCATCACGAGACTGTAATTTTTCAGCTAAAGCATTGCTATTGGTATTTAAGCTCATTGTGCAGTTCTCCCTGTACGACGGCTTGCCCATGCTTGTAGCAAGTTAATCAAAAACAGAATAAAGAATGAAAGCACCAACATCACAACAGCAATTGTGGTTGCACCTGCATAGTCATATTCCTCTAAACGAGAAATAATCATCAAAGGCGCAATTTCTGTTTCGAAAGGTTGATTACCTGCGATGAAAATGACCGAACCGTATTCACCGACACCACGTGCGAATGCCAAAGCAAAACCCGTGATGAGTGCAGGAAACAGAATAGGCAGAATGACTTTGGTTGCAATTTGAAGACGCGTCGCACCTAAAGCAGAAGCTGCTTCTTCGAGTTCGGTTTCTAAATCAGCAAGTACAGGTTGTACAGTACGAACGACAAAAGGCAAACCAATAAAAATCAATGCTAAAGTAATACCAATTGGAGAGTAAGCAACCTTGATACCCAAGGGTTCAAGATATTGACCAATCCAACCTGTTGGCGCATAGAGAGACGTCAATGCAATACCAGCAACCGCCGTAGGAAGTGCAAAAGGTAGATCGACCAATGCATCAACAATTCGTTTACCCGGAAAGCTGTAGCGTACTAAACACCACGCCAATAATAGACCAAAAACAACATTGACCAATGCAGCAATAATGGCTGCAGAGAAACTGAGTTGTAAAGATTTAAGAATACGTTCTGAACTTAAGATTTCCCATAAACCATCCCAACCGATACCCATTGATTTGATAAATACAGCAGATAAAGGAATCAGAACAATTAATGACAAATATGCGAGGGTAAAGCCTAGAGATAGACCAAATCCTGGCAGCACTCGGGATCGCTGCGACATGACGACTCCTCAATGAGAGATGCTCACCGAAGTCAGTGAGCTAAATAATGTAAAATCTTGCTAAGGATAAAATGCTAAGCTTAGATTGCAAATTTGTAATACAACTTGTTGTCATCAGTATTGCTTATAAGACTGTTTAACTTTTCTGAATCCATTTGTTCGGTATACATATGGTTGTAGATTTCAGGAAAAGGACCAAAGCCTGATGCAACATTAATATGACCTGCAGCTCCGATATTCGTCGGACATACTTGCCAAAAATGAGCTAACTTTTTTGCATCTTCAAAACTTAACCATGGATCATTTTCACTGATGATCATATCCGTGGGAATTTTCAATTTAATTTGATGAAAATATGAAGCGTAATCATTTTGACTATTTCGTGCAAAACCTTGATCGCCAAATCGGGCAGGATTGGCAGGGGCAACTAAAATCAGTTTTTTGATTTTTCTTGCCAATTCAGGGTGTCGATCGATTGCAGCCACAGCGGTTAAGCAACCAAAACTGTGCGCCACAATTTGGATATGTCCACTTACAACTGAGACAGTTTCTATAAAGTTGCTGACCCATTGATTAAGGACAGGATCATTCCAATCTTGTTGCTGAACACGAGAGCAGCACATCAGTTGGCGTTGCAACCATGATTGCCAATGGTCGTAATCACTACCACCTACGCCCGGAACAATAACTGTATGCATGTTGTTCACTCCCATGTTTAAAATGCGTCTATATACGGATTATTTTGCATTCGCCTTGATGATTTGATCAAATACACCACCATTCTCAAAATGGGCTTTTTGCACTTTCGCCCAACCACCAAACTCTTGGTCAATGGTCACAAGTTTCAAAGGTTTGAATACTGAATATTTGCTTAGAACTGCTTGGTTACGTGGGCGATAGAAGTTTTTCGCCGCAATGTTTTGACCTTTAGGTGAATAAAGGAAGTTCAAATAACCTCTAGCTAAATGTTGATTCCCCGATTTTTCTACATTTTTCTCAACGATTGCGACAGGTGGCTCAGCCAAAATTGAAAGACTAGGTGTGATGATTTCAAATTTACCCGGTTGTTCACGAATTGCTAAATGTGCCTCATTTTCCCAAGCCAAAAGAACATCACCAATACCTCGTTCAGCAAATGTCGTCGTTGAACCACGTGCGCCAGAATCTAAAACTTTGGTGTGTTTATAAACATTTTGGACGAATTGTTGTGCTTTAGTATCGTTACCACCCAGTTGATGTTTTGCCCAAGCCCATGCCGCAAGATAGTTCCAACGGGCACCCCCTGAAGTTTTAGGATTTGGCGTGACGATCTCAACACCTGGTTTAACGATGTCACCCCAATCTTTGATGCCCTTGGGATTGCCTTTACGCACAAGGAAAACAATCGTTGATGTATAAGGGGTCGAGTTATTCGGAAATTTCTTTTGCCAATCTTTAGGTAATAGCGTTGTTTTTTCTGCAATCGCATCGATATCCGCTGCCAATGCCAATGTCACTACATCGGCATTTAAACCATCAATCACGGAACGCGCTTGTTTGCCAGAACCACCATGCGATTGACGAAAGTTGACGTCTTGACCTGTGCGACTTTTCCAATATGCACCGAACTCTTTATTGACTTCAACATAAAGCTCTCTCGTTGGATCGTAAGAGACGTTGAGTAGATCACGTGCAGCTGAAACAGCAGAAGATGTTGAAACCAGTGCAACAAGCAATCCGAGTTTTAATTTTGATAGTCGCATGTATATAATCCTGAAATATTTTTTAAGTTTGACAGCATGCGAGCAGAATATCTTTTCTCTTTATCCATAAAAAATAATAAAAAATGAATTTTATATGAATAAATGAGATAAGTGAATCGTTAAATGTATCATTCAATTCGACTCACCCAATAGGGCATTGCACTATGATTTGTTTAAGAAATGCTAAGGTTGTGGATTCAATTGATGTTCTAGACCGTGCTTTTCATTATGGTGATGGCTTTTTTAGCACCGCTCGAATATTGAACGACCATTTGGAGTTGGCGGATTTGCATTATGCACGACTCAAAAATTCCGCTGAACGGTTAAGTTTCGACATTGACTTAACACTCATTGAATCAAGTTTGTCATATTTACGACAGAATCACCGCACTTTAAATGGGACTTTAAAATTCATCGTGAGCCGAGGCTTAGGACAGCGCGGTTATGGTCTGCCTGATCATCCAGCTGATCTTTATGTGTTGTACTATCCGCAAAATCTAACATCATTTCAAATCGAGATAATTCAGAGTGGTACGCTTAATTTAGCGATGGGTTTGCAAATGCCAAATTTGGTGGGCATTAAAAGTTTAAATCGATTGGAACAAGTCTTGCTGAAACAAGAAGCGGATCAATATGAGTGGATTGAAGCCTTGGTGACAGATGTTCAAGGTGGAGTTGTTGAAGGAGTGAGCAGTAATTGCTTCTTTAAGATAAACAATACATGGATTACACCAGAACTTCGCTATAATGGCGTCCATGGTGTGATGCGTGCATTGATTTTAAGCCGAATGCAACAACTTAATATTGCTTGTGTTCAGCGTTACGTCGATTTAGAAGAGATTGATCAAATCGAAAGTTTATTCTTCTGTAATGCTTTGAGTCCGATGAAAGCAGTTCACCAATTTAATGATACTTTTCTAGAGGTTCAGCCTTGTGTTGAACTTTTTAATTTTCTTCAGTTGAATCAGATGCATGACTATGTCTAATCCTAAAACAAAACCTAAAACAAAATCTGAAACAAAATCTGAAACAAATAATAAAAATCAAACCTCTCCTCAACGATTTAAAGGGTTCATGGTGGTCTTTATTGGGCTTGTTCTGATTGGAATCACTGTGTTGTGGTCAAGTTTATTTAAAAACTATCCAGTCGAAGGTCAAAAGCAGATGATCGCCATTGGTGAGGGTGATACATATTCTGGGTTTATTGATCGTCTAGCCAAAGAAGATCAAGTGAGCTTCCCGATGATTCTTAAAATCTATCAAAGGTTCATGATTCATGACACGATGAAAGCAGGTGTGTATGAAGTGAAACAAGGCATGAGTGTTCGTCAGGTCTTGGACTTATTTGCAGATGCAGATAATGCACAGATGAATCGTATATTGGTGATTGAAGGAACTAATTTTAAGCAACTCATTGAAAGCTTAAAGAAGGATGATCTTGTAACGAAAGAAGTGGCTCACTTACCTTATGCTGAAATGTTGAAAGAATTGAATATTCCTTTTAATCATCCTGAAGGCTTATTTGCACCTGATACCTATTTCTTTGCCAAAGGCGAAACTGATCGTAAAATTTTAACCAATTTGTATCAACGTCAGATGAAGGCTTTAGATGCCGCATGGGAAAAACGTGCTACGGATTTACCTTATAAAGATAAGTATGAAGCGTTGATTATGGCTTCGATTATTGAACGAGAAACCAGTGTCGATAGTGAACTGGAGCAAGTCTCAGGTGTATTTGTTCGTCGTTTAAAAATGGGGATGCGTCTACAGACCGATCCGACTGTAATTTATGGTATGGGTGATGCTTATAAGGGTAATATCACACGCCAAGATTTACGTACGCCGACGGCTTATAATACTTATACCATCAATGGCTTGCCACCAACGCCAATTGCATTGCCAAGTTCTAAAGCCATTGAAGCTGCAATGCACCCAGACAATTCAGATCAAATCTACTTTGTAGCAACCGGTAATGGCGGTCATAAGTTTAGTTCGAATTTGCAAGATCATAACCGCGCCGTTCAGGAATATTTGTCGGTGATCCGTTCTAAAAATTAAGGATAGTGAATGTTTATTAGTTTCGAAGGCACTGAAGGTGTAGGTAAAACAACGCTGATTCGTAAGTTGTACGAGCACTTTCAACGTCTTGGGCAAGAAGTGGTATTGACTCGTGAACCGGGGGGGACACCATTAGCAGAACAAATTCGTTCACTATTGCTGTCTGTTAATCACGATGAAAACATGTCGAACGATACAGAGTTGCTGTTGATGTATGCCGCACGTGCACAACATTTGCAACAAGTGATATTACCTGCATTGGCAGACGGTAAAATGGTGTTATGTGATCGTTTTACCGATTCAAGTTTTGCCTATCAATGTGCAGGGCGTGGCTTAAGTCGTGAAAAGTTACAGCTTTTGAATGAACACTTCGTGGCCAAAATGCCAGATATTACTTTTTGGCTAGATGCTCCTATTGAGACAGGCATGCTGCGTGCGCGGGAGCGTGGAGCTTTAGACCGTTTTGAGCAAGAGAAGGTCGCTTTTTTTGAAAAAGTTAGATCGGGTTTTGAGGAACTCTATCAAGCACAACCAGAACGAGTGAAACGTCTTGATGCGACTCAAACACCAGAACAAGTGTTTAATCTTGCACTGAGTTATTTAACTGTTTAATGCAGAGTTGTAAGTGTCAGATTGAGATGCTTTGAAGAGATATTGGGTGATGAAAGTGCTTTGCTTAAATAGGATCTGACTTTGATCACTTAAGTTAATGCACCTCATTCCAAATATCTCTATATTACAATAAGTAATAAATCAATATTCAGGACGAAGAGCGATAACAATGACGAGTAGAAAATAATGAAAAGTAATAAAGCAGAAATTTTGGCATTTTTAGAGCGTGAATTTCCTCAAAGTCTAGTGAAATGTGAAATTGAGTCTGTCGTTGATCAAGGCGCAACTGTTATTTTTCATGTCGATGAAAATGATCTGCGACCAGGTGGAACAGTCTCGGGTCCAACCATGATGACAGTGGCTGATTATGCACTCTATATTGCGATTTTAGGTGAAATCGGGATTGTTGGATTAACTGTGACCACCAATTTGAATATTAACTTTTTAAGAAAACCATCGGCGGGTAAAAATATTCGTGGTGTATGTAGGTTGATGAAAGTGGGTAAGGTGTTAATTGTGGGTGATGTTTATTTGTATTCTGTGGATTCAGAGGAACCGATTGCGCATGTGACAGGAACGTATTCGATTCCTCCCCAAAGATCATCACTTTCAGCGTATTGATGTTGATTTAAACGAATCTAAGCTTCATGAGCTAGGTTTAACATCTTAAAAAAATAAAAGAGCGAGATTATTTCGCTCTTTTAGTTCGGATTAAACACACTCCAATTCAGTGTATTAAAACTCACTCAAATTCAACTACTTCGTCTACCAACGGACTTTCAACTTGAAAATTTGGTGGAGTAAGAATGGTTTTACGAAGCTCATTAGAAAGCTCAGGATAATCCAGTGTGTAATGCAGACCACGTGACTCCTTACGTTGCATCGCACAGCGGATAATCATCTCGGAAACGAGCACTAAATTACGCAATTCAATCAAATTTTTGCTGACATGATAGTCTTGGTAATATTCAGTAATTTCAGATTTCAACATTTCGATACGGTTAAGCGCACGTTCGAGACGTTTTGTAGTACGTACAATTCCAACATAGTTCCACATGGTCTGGCGGAGCTCATCCCAGTTTTGTAGGATCACGACATCCTCATCAGGATTTTCAACTTGGCTTGCATCCCATGCAGGAACGCTAGGCACTTCAAAATCAGGCGTAAATTGAGATTGAATATGTTTAGCTGCACTCATGCCGTACACAAAACATTCTAGTAATGAATTGCTGGCCATACGGTTTGCGCCGTGAAGACCTGTATAAGAAGTCTCACCGATGGCATACAGTCCAGAAATATCCGTTTGACTATGGTCATCGACCATTACGCCGCCACAGGTGTAATGAGCTGCAGGAACGACTGGAATCATCTCTTTAGTAATATCAATACCGAGTTCAAGTAATCGTTCGTAGAGGGTAGGGAAATGCGCTTTGACAAAGTCTTCTGGTTGATGGGTGATGTCGAGCCAAACGTGACGTATACCCAAACGTTTTATTTCGTAATCAATCGCACGAGCGACAATATCGCGGGGTGCAAGTTCGGCACGCTCGTCGAAACGTAACATGAAACGCTCACCATCAGGCAATCTCAGATAAGCACCTTCGCCACGCATTGCTTCAGTAATTAAAAATGAACGGGCTTGTGGGTGATATAAACACGTTGGATGGAACTGGTTGAATTCCATATTGGCCACGCGACAACCTGCTCGATACGCCATGGCGATCCCATCACCTGTAGCGATATCTGGATTTGAAGTATACAAGTAGGCTTTCATTGCACCACCACAGGCAAGTGCCGTAAATGGCGCTAGAAAAGTAATGACCTGTTCCGACTGTTCATCCAGTGCGTACAAACCAAGCGCACGATTATCATGATCCTTTTGACCTAATTTATGCAATGTGATGAGATCAATCGCGATGTAATTTTCAAATATTTGAATATTTTGTTTTTCTTGTACACGTTGGACTAATGTGGTTGATATGGCCTTACCCGTTGCATCTGCACTGTGAATAATTCGGCGCTGTGAATGTCCACCTTCACGGGTCAAGTGCAGTTGTTCATGTTCATCTAATGTGAATTGAACGCCATGTTTAAGCAAGAAATCTACCGAAGGCTTGCCACCTTCAACCGTATGTTCTACCGCTTGCTTTTCACATAAATGTGCACCAGCAATTAACGTGTCATCAATGTGTTGTTGGAGTGAATCTGATTGATCAAGTACTGCTGCAACCCCACCTTGAGCATAATATGTGCTGGCATCAGTCAGATGAGATTTTGCAAGGATTGCGATGCGATAATGATCGGGAAGTGAGAGGGCCAAACTTAAACCAGCACCACCGCTACCGACAATAATCACATCAAAATGAAGACTTTGATTTGAATCAGACATTTCCATTCGCTAATTTAGTCAAAAAAGTCTGTCCATAACACTCTTTTTTTCACCAAAAAACAATACTCCCAAAGACCAAAAATGTGTGGAAAATGACTAAGCGATCAGATTTTAAGGAAAAATTAAGTAAAGTATTGTTTTTTAAAAAATTAGAAACATTTATTTACTTAAATATATAAATTACTATGCTAAAAACATAGCTATCAAAAAATCAAAATCCGTGAGTAAAGGTTTTATGAATAATCGCTTAATGCAAAAAGGAATGTTCGCTATTGCTTTTACAATGGCTGCTCAAGTAAATGCATCAGCACCTGTAGATTTCTCTCATTTGGTTGAACAAGTGAGTCCGGGGGTGGTAAGTGTCAATGTTGTTAAAAAAATGTCTCAGGAAGAGTTATTACAGCAACAGGTTCCTGAAATTTTGAAACGTTTTTTTGGTAACCAAATTATTATTCCTCAACAGCAAGCGCCTCAAGAAAAGACCGCTTTTGGTAGTGCTTTTTTTATCTCGAAAGATGGTTATCTACTGACCAATCACCATGTGGTTGAAGATGCATCTGAGGTGACCATTGTTCTCAATGACCGTCGTGTAATTGATGCAAAAGTTGTAGGAAGTGATGCACGAACGGACGTTGCATTATTAAAAGTGACAGGTTCTAATTTCCCAGCTTTATCGACAGGGAATATTGATCAACTTAAAGTCGGACAACCTGTTTTAGCAATTGGTTCCCCATTCGGCTTTGATTATTCTGCTTCTGCGGGAATTGTGAGCGCAAAATCACGAAATATGCTAAGCGATGAGAATTCAGTACCTTTTATTCAAACTGATGTTGCGTTGAATCCAGGTAATTCGGGTGGCCCTTTGTTTAATCAGCAAGGTCAGGTTATTGGCGTCAATTCACGAATTTTCAGTGGCACAGGCGGATATATGGGCTTGTCATTCTCTATTCCTATTGATGTCGCCATGGATGTTGCTGATCAATTGAAAAAGAATGGTAAAGTGACTCGCTCTTATCTCGGTGTGATGTTACAAGACATTGATCGTAATTTGGCTGAAGCTTATAAACTCTCAAAACCCGAAGGTTCTCTCATTACCCAAGTTGCACCGAACTCTCCTGCATCAAAAGCAGGTATGCGAGCGGGTGACGTGATTTTGAAGTTTAATGGCACACCTATTTCACGTACTTCTGACTTGCTTAACTATCTGAATCGTACTTCGCCAAATCAAAGTATTAATTTAGAAATACTTAGAGATGACAAACCACGTGTAATTTCAGCGACATTAACGACTGCACCAGACGATACTCCTGCGAAGTCTACAGGCAGTACAACAGCTAAAGCTCAGAAAGGACCTGTCCTCGGTATTTCGATTCGTGGGCTAAGTCCAACTGAATTGCAGCGCTTAAATGTCAAAGGTGGTGTATATGTACAAGATGTGGTTCGTGGTGGTCTGGCTGCACAATCACGTATTCAAGCGGGCGATGTGATCACACAAATCAATGGTAAGCAAATCACGAGTGCGAATGATTTTGTTGAATCTGTCGCAGATCTAAAAGCCAATACTGTTGCTCGTGTTGCAATCGTGCGTCAAGGTCAGAATGCAATTATTGGTTTACGTATCCGTTAATTTTGTCATTTTTCGCTTCTAAATTGATTTAAAGCAAATCAAGTCGAATAAAAATCCACTCAATTTTGAGTGGATTTTTTATGAGGAGTTTGAGTTATTGGTGGTTTCAATTATTCATGTGCTTTGTTAAATTTGTGAACTCTAGAGATTTACATAAAAACAAGGTTGTTGCGTGAGTACTATTTTTGACTTAAAACTAAAAGTAAAGCCTGAGCATATTGATGTATTGGGTCATGTAAATAACGTTGTTTATGTCAGTTGGATGCAAGACGTTGCAACCGCTCATATTGAAGCTTTAGGGTTGGGTGTTACACAGTATTTAGAATTAAAACATGCGATGGTGGCTGTTGAACATCATGTGCAATATCGAAAAGCAGCAATGCAAGATGAAGACATTATTTTGCGTACTTGGTTAAGCGAAATCAATGCTTTGTACTCTTTTCGACAATATGTTTTCTATAGACCTACCGATCAAAGTGTTTTATTTGTCGCAAATACCAAATGGGCGTGTGTCGAAATCGCTACAGGTCGCCCAAAACGCATGTCGCCGACATTTACTCAGGCTTACCAACCACTGGCGGAAGACATCAATCCATTGGATTTTAGTCAGTTGTATTTGGGATGATCATTAATATTGGATAGGATTAATCATTCGAATGAAGTTTGGATATTTCAACCTTGGCTTATGATTATTTTTGAATACTTTGAAAAAACCATCTGCTATAATCGTCAGCAATTCATTAAACATCTTTTTGTTATGCAATCAGTATTTCTTGCATAGCGCACTATATTGTTCAAGGTAACCCATGGCGCAAGCTAAAAAATCCGTTGATATCAAAAACATTCGTAACTTTTCGATCATTGCTCATATCGATCATGGAAAGTCGACTCTAGCTGACCGCTTTATTCAAACCTGTGGTGGTTTACAAGATCGTGAGATGCAAGCTCAGGTACTTGACTCTATGGATATTGAACGCGAACGTGGGATTACCATTAAAGCCGCTTCAGTAACGCTTTATTATAAGCATCCAAATGGTGAAGAATACCAACTGAACTTCATTGATACGCCTGGACACGTTGACTTCTCTTATGAAGTTTCTCGTTCATTGGCTGCATGTGAAGGTGCATTGCTCGTTGTCGATGCCGCACAGGGTGTAGAAGCACAGTCTGTGGCAAACTGCTACACAGCAATTGAACAAGGTTTGGAAGTTCTTCCAGTACTGAATAAAATTGACTTACCTCAAGCTGAACCCGAACGTGTTATCCAAGAAATTGAGGACATTATTGGCGTTGAAGCAACTGACGCACCGACATGTTCTGCAAAAACAGGTTTAGGTGTTGAAGGGGTGCTTGAAAAACTTGTCGATGTAATTCCGCCACCTGTCGGTGATCGCGACGGTGCTTTGCAAGCACTAATTGTTGACTCATGGTTCGATAACTATCTGGGTGTCGTGTCTTTGGTCCGTGTAAAACACGGTCGTATCCGTAAGGGCGACAAAATGTTGGTGAAATCTACCGGTCAAACACATATCGTGACTTCAGTCGGTATCTTCAATCCAAAGCACACTGAAACAGGTGAGTTAGAAGCAGGCGAAGTCGGTTTTGTGATTGCAGGTATTAAAGACATTTTTGGTGCACCCGTGGGTGATACCATCACTTTGTCTTCTACGCCTGAAGTTGAAATTCTTCCTGGGTTCAAAAAAGTTAAACCACAGGTTTATGCGGGTTTATTCCCAATTGATGCAAGTGATTTTGAACCGTTCCGCGAAGCTTTGCACAAGCTTCAAATTAATGACTCTGCACTTTTCTTCGAACCTGAAAGCTCTGATGCTTTAGGCTTTGGTTTCCGTTGTGGCTTTCTTGGGATGCTTCACATGGAAATCGTACAGGAACGTTTAGAGCGCGAGTATGATCTCGATCTGATTTCATCAGCACCGACGGTAATCTATGAAGCTGTGATGAAAAATGGCAACACCATTTACATCGATAGTCCTTCAAAAATGCCAGAAGGTTCAACGGTTGAAGATCTTCGTGAACCGATTGCTGAATGTAATATTCTCGTACCACAAGAATATCTTGGAAATGTAATGACATTGTGTGTTGAACGTCGTGGCGTTCAAAAAGACATGAAGTTTGTCAGTAACCAAGTTGCGATTACTTTTGAGATTCCGATGGCAGAAGTGGTCATGGACTTCTTTGACCGTTTGAAATCATGTTCGCGTGGTTTTGCATCACTTGATTATAACTTTGTTCGTTTTGAAAGTTCTTCGTTAGTAAAAGTTGATGTTCTGATCAATGGCGATAAGGTTGATGCTTTGGCGATGATTTGTCATCGTAATGACGCCCGTCATCGTGGTATTGCACTTGTTGAAAAAATGAAAGAATTGATTCCACGTCAGATGTTTGATGTTGCGATTCAAGCAGCAATTGGTGCTCAAATTATTGCCCGTTCTACTGTAAAAGCGATGCGTAAAAACGTATTGGCTAAATGTTATGGTGGTGACGTTTCACGTAAGAAGAAACTTCTCTCTAAACAGAAAGAAGGTAAGAAACGCATGAAGCAAGTGGGTAGTGTTGAAATTCCACAAGAAGCATTCTTAGCTGTACTCAAAGTAGAAAGATAATAAAAGAGGATATGTAAGCCATGGATTTTGATTTTAATTTGATCCTCGTACCCGTAACGCTGATTTTCTTCGGTTTGTGGTTGCTTGATAAGTTTGTACTCAAACAACGAGCAAGCAAGGGTAAAGGTAATGAAAATTTCATTATTACATGGGCTTATGACTTCTGGCCTGTCTTGGCTGTTGTGCTTGTATTGCGCTCATTCTTCTTTGAACCGTACAATATTCCATCGGATTCGATGGTGCCAACGCTTGAGACAGGTGATTATATCTTAGTGAACAAATACCAGTATGGTGTTCGTTTGCCGATTACCAATACCAAGATTATTGATGTAGCAGAGCCTGAGCGTGGTGATGTCGCGGTATTCCGTTATCCACCACAACCAAGTATCAGTTATATTAAAAGAATTATTGGCTTACCAGGGGATCATATTGTTTATGAAAACGGTAAGCTCAATATCAATGGTAAAGCGGTGCCATTTGAAACGGCTGAATTTAGTCGTAAAAAGGATGATTTAGACACGCCTGAATCTATTTATCACTACGAAACATTGGGTGAACATAAACACCTCGTACGTAATTTGGCAGGTCAAAATACTTTAATTGCGCAATTTAACTATGCACAATCAAAGTCTGATCTACCGTTTGTTGCGACAGAAAATGATCGTTTTGTAAAAACCAATGGATTAAGTTGGGAAGTAAAAGTGCCGGCAGGTCATTACTTCGCAATGGGTGATAACCGTGACCAAAGTGCTGACAGTCGATTCTGGGGATTCGTACCGCAAGCAAACTTAACGGGCAAAGCTGTTTATGTGTGGATGCATAAAGAGCCAGGTTTAAAACTTCCTTCGTTCAGTCGAAATGGTCAAATTCAATAATTTAACCTTTGGATAAAAATAATGCGTAATGCTCAAAAAGGTACGTCTTATATTTCGATTTTACTGGGGATCATGGTTGTCGCTTTTGTTTTAAAAGCAACAGTGGCAGTATGGCCATCCTATTGGGATGATCGTGTGATAAATAAGCTCATTGAATCGCAAATGCAAAAAAGCCCTTCAAATATCACACCTTCTCAGTTTTCGACTCAAATGAGTCAGGATTTTAGTATGAACAATATTCGGGAAATTAATTTTCAGGATATTGCGCATGTTTCAACAGAAAATGGTTTACAAGTGACAAAGAAATACGAAGTAAGAAAACCGTTCTTACTGAATATTGATTTAGTCCTCACATTCGAGAAGAGTTTTGATCAAAGGTCAGTTCAAAGTAAGTGATTCACGCTTACTCAGTCGCATCGGTTATCAGTTTAATCAAATTGAGCTACTCAAGCTTGCACTGACGCATCGATCGGTAAGTCATAAGCACAATTACGAACGCCTAGAGTTTTTAGGTGATTCGTTGTTGGGCATGATTATTGCCAATTATCTATATGAGCAATATCCAAACGAAAATGAAGGTCGTTTAACGCGTATGCGTGCAACTTTGGTTCGTCAGGAAGCTTTAGGTAAGATTGCAACAGATTTGAAACTTAGTCAGAGTTTAATACTCAGTGTGGGTGAATTAAAATCTGGTGGACATCATCGTGAATCTATTCTTGCGGATACTGTTGAAGCGATTATTGGTGCGATTTATATCGATTGTCATGATTTACAACTTTTACAATCGATTGTTTTAAATTGGTATACACCATACCTAGATCATATTGAGCCTACGGATCAATTGAAGGACCCGAAATCACGTTTACAAGAATATCTTCAAGCGCGTAAAAAGCCTCTCCCAATTTACGAAGTTGTCGATATTCAAGGTGATGCGCCCAATCAGCATTTTAAAGTTGAATGTGTGATTGAGGGTATGCCCACCAGATATGGTGAGGGTTCAAGCCGTCGTTTCGCAGAACAAAGCGTTGCGGCAGATATTTTAAAAATTTTGGAGCAAAAGTCTTAATGACGACTCATTCCGATCACATCGATGCTGATCACGACTCGAACGACACTGCTAACGATCTTATTAACAACTTTTTTAGTGCACAAGGAACAGAAATTCCGACTGACTTTAAAAGTGGATTTGTTGCCATTGTTGGTCGACCAAACGTTGGTAAATCGACACTAATGAACCATATTTTGGGTCAGAAATTGTCAATTACATCACGTAAACCACAAACGACACGTCATAAAATTGTCGGTATTGATTCTCGTGAGAAGTCTCAGGCTGTATTTGTGGATACGCCAGGGATGCACAAGAAAGAAGTTCGTGCCATCAATAAAATGATGAACCGTGCTGCACATTCTGCATTACGTGATGTGAACTTGGTTCTCTTTGTCGTTGATGCAGACAAATGGACACAAAACGATGACCTCGTTTTGGAAAAACTTAAAAATGCAGAAATGCCTGTGATTCTTGTAATCAATAAAGTTGATACTTTTGAAAATAAGAACAGTGCTTTGCCTTTGATTTTAGAACGTGAAAAGTTGATGAACTTTGCGGAAATTGTTCCAGTTTCTGCACTTCGTGGTGCAAACCTTGAACATTTACGTCAAACGATTGAGAAATATCTACCATTCCAACCACCGCTATATTCTTTGGATCAATTGACCGATCGTTCAGAGCGTTTCCTTGCGAGTGAAATCATTCGTGAAAAGATTATGCGTCAGTTGGGTGAAGAACTTCCATACGATTTAACAGTTCAAATTGAATCTTTTAAAATTGAAGAGCCAGTTTTGAATGAAAAAACTGGTCGTATGAAGCCCGCTTGTACCTATATTGATGCAACCATCTTTGTCGATCGCCAAGGTCAAAAAGCGATTGTGATTGGTGAAAAAGGTGCGAAGTTGAAAAAAATCGGTATGGACGCCCGTGCTGATATGGAAAAAATGTTTGAGCAAAAAATCATGCTGACACTTTGGGTGAAAGTCAAAGGTGGATGGTCTGATGATGAGCGTGCATTGAAAAGTTTAGGGTATAGTGATATCTAATCACTACATCTTGTTTATTGCCCTTTAATGGAAGAAACCGAATGATCAAAGTATTGGCTGTATTGACGTGTATGTTCATGTTGCAAGGTTGTATTCACAAAATCGTTACGGTTCCCGTTAAAGTGGCATACAAGACTACCAAAGGTGTTGTTAAAGGTACAGCAGCTGTTGTTGGAGCAGTCATCCCAGATGGTGATGACGAAGAATCTGATGATAACAAGAAAAAAGATAAGGATGATTAAATCGGTTTAGTGCTCATTCTATGCGTAATGAAACTTTGCATGGTTTTTTAATCCATCATCGAAAATATCGAGAGCGTAGCCATATTGTTCATTTATTTACTGAAGAATATGGTCGCATCGATGGTATTTTAAGGCAGATGCCTCCACCGCAATATCAACCGATTATTCTACAAGCCACAGGTAAGTCTGAACTCAAGAATTTTGCGAAATTGGAAATTTTGACACATCCAGTGTTCTTCCATGGAGATGCTTTTTTTGCAGGCTTTTATTTGAATGAAGTTTTACTGCGCTTATGCCCATTAGAAGAGGCTATGCCAGAGACTTTTCGGCAATACCAAATTACCTTGGCACAATTACAACACTTGGCAGATCAAGTGCATCCCAATGAATTCTTGAAACAAATTTTAAGACAATTCGAGCATGTTTTATTGGATGAGTTGGGTTATTCACTTAACTTTGCGATTGATTCAAAGCAAAATGAAATTCTTCCACAAGTAAGATACCAGTTTCAGCTGAATGATGGCTTTATGCCAGTCGCTCATCATTCCAATGCGACGCTGACAGGTGAATCTATTTTGTCGATGATTCACTATGAAAAGGGTACAGAATTTAACGCTGAACAGTTACAATTACTGGCTAAGCTTTACCGTCAAATGATTGCATCTTTGCTCGGTGATCGACCTTTAAAAAGTCGACAGCTTTGGATTCAGAATGCTCAGACCAAATCGCACTCTATGTCTCAATCAAAACCTCAATGAGAATATCAAACTCAATCAAATTAGGAAGATGTTATGGCTGCTTTGCTTGGTGTAAATATTGATCATGTTGCTACGCTTCGACAAGCACGCGGAACGAATTATCCAGACCCAGTTCAAGCTGCGCTGATTTGTGAGGAGGCGGGTGCTGAAGGGATTACATTGCATTTGCGTGAAGACCGTCGCCATATTCAAGATGATGACGTGAGACGCATGCGTCCAGTGCTTAAAACACACATGAATTTAGAGCTTGCCGTCACAGCTGAAATGATTGCATTTGCCAAAGAAATCAAACCGCAGCATGTGTGTTTTGTGCCTGAAAAGCGTGAAGAAGTGACCACGGAAGGTGGTTTAGATGTGGTTGGACATTTTGAAGATGTGAAAGCTGCCACTGCTGAACTGACTGCAGTCGGTTGTGATGTATCGTTGTTTATCGATGCTGATTTTGCTCAAATTGACGCTGCTGTTGCATGTGGTGCACCTACCATTGAAATCCATACAGGTGCGTACGCAGATGCTGAAACGCCAGAAGCTCAATCGAAAGAATTAGAGCGTATTGTGAAAGGCGCAGAGTATGCGGCATCTAAAGGATTGGTTGTAAATGCTGGACATGGGCTTAATCTGTCTAATGTAGCTCCAATTGCTGCGATTTCACAAATTCACGAATTAAATATTGGTCATTCGATTGTGGCTGAAAGTGTATTTGTGGGCATGACGCAAGCAGTGAAAGATATGAAAACGGCGATTAAATCCGCTCGCTAATTGAAACGAACTAAAGTACGAAGATGTCTAATTTAAATTACGATGAACTCATGAAGCCTGTGATTGGCTTCTTGGGTTGTGAAACGCCTAAAGAATGGCTGGATGAAGCAGTAAATAATCTTGATATTTTGATGCAAGATCATGCTAACTGTGAAAAGAAGGCAGCAAGTACAGCGATGAACTTAATGTTTCGTTATAGCTTCTTTTCAGATTTGCAGATTAAGCTTGCTCAGCTGGTTCGGGAAGAAATGCTGCATTATGAGCAAGTCTTAGAATTTATGGCAAAGCGTGGTCAAGAATGGACTGCAATTAGTGCAGGGCGCTATGCAGGTGGTTTACGTAAAGAAGTACGAACTTATGAGCCTGAAGCACTGATTGATATTTTGGTGATTGGTGCTTTTGTCGAAGCACGTTCTTGTGAGCGTTTCTATGCGCTTGCACCGCTGGTTGACGAAGAATTAGGGCGTTATTACCGTTATCTTCTCAAGTCTGAATCTCGACACTATGAAGACTATTTAGCGCTTGCGATTGATGTGGCTAAAAATCATCAACTTAAGAATCCTGAAGAAACGATTCAAACTCGTATTGATCATATTCGTGAAGTTGAGAAGGATTTGATTTTAACGCCTGATGAATTATTCAGATTCCATAGTGGTGTACCTGCTAAGGCTGCTTGATGAATTGAAAATATAAAGCCCCTTACGAGGGGTTTTATTTTATCTGTCAGAGTTCTGAAAATATTTCATTCCAATTTTCATCATATAGCTTTGGCATAGTGCCTAAGGCTGAAAGTAGTGGTTCATCATTCACTTTCCATGAATCTAGTTCATAGAGTTGATTTTCTGCATCTACATTAATCGCAATATAGATAGGGGTATTGTCAGTATCTAAGCAATATACATTAACGATATATTGTTTCATGCATCGTCTATTTTGGTTATTCGTTAGAAACATAATAGATCCCATTCCGCCATCAGTTCATTCTTGAACCATGATTCGGTCTAATTCGATCGGTTCTGGTTTTAAATCCGCAGGAATGAGCAATAAAATTCTTTTAATTAATTTTTTTTCTAAAAGTGTGAGTTTTCTCATTTGATGATCCAATAGAAAAAGCCCACTTCATGATGAGTGGGCTTTTAAATATTTGGCTCTCCAACCTGGGCTCGAACCAGGGACCTGCGGATTAACAGTCCGTCGCTCTACCGACTGAGCTATTGGAGAATCTGAATGCGATTATAAGGGGATTTAAACTTGGGTCAAGTCAAAACTGTCATGTTTTCTTCATTTTGCTGTTATATGCTTTTTATTTAGACGAATAGGTTTAAATTCTCAAAAAAACTTGCGTCGTGTGAATTGTGTTGATAAATTAATTTACAGAACAGAATGTTTAAGACAACTTAAACAGTGTGGATTTAACCAACTTGCCAGCACTAAATGGCTAAACATGGAGAAAGCGGATGAAGACGCTCACTATCCCTCAGATTTTTTCAAATCTCGCATTTTATAAAGAAAACTATCTCAATATTTTAAATACACCCGACACTTATTTCACAGAAGTCGAAGGCGCTTTTGTTGATTTATTTCCATTCAAGAAACAACATCTTTTTTTAGGTGATTTACTTCAGCTTTGGTTTTCCGAAAAATGGTCTGATGATGTAACGCCATCGCATCGCATCGAAGAATATCTTGCTGCTCAAGATATTAGAGATTATGCATCTAAACATGTGTATATCTACTCGATTAAGGGCAACGCTGTGACAGGTGTGAATACATCGCAAGTCTGGGATCAGAATAGTCAACTGGTTCAACAAGTTGAAGTGCATTCACCGCTCAAATATTATGTGGAGTTGGTAAATTGTCCACGACCTGATCGCTCATATTCAATGCATCAATCTTGTGCTTAATGTTTGATAAAACTAAATCTTTAGGATTTTTAAAAACAAGATTCGAATATTGATGATCTGGGTTATTAGGTTTTAGAAGATATTTGCATAAATAACAACGTAAATAGTCAGTTGATATCATGCATTGTTGATCATATTTGAGGTGAGTCTAATGAGCCTATGCGCTATTTATAAATTTAGCATTTACTCAGATACTGGATGAAGTATAAAGAGTCATCCAGATTCTAAGTATTCATTCTAGGCATTAGGGTCTAATGATCATACATGTTGCAGTTGCATGTGCATACAATTTACCATTTTCATCGATGATTTTCCCTTCAGACATGGCTAAATTCTTAGAGACATTGATTACCTCGCCAATAGCAGTCAGTGTTTGATCTTTTGGAATGGGGCGACACATTTTAATGTTGAGATCAATGGTGCCATAGCCAACACCTGCTTCTAAAACGGTGTGAATTGCACAACCTGTCACCGTATCCAGTACGGTTGCTGCGAATCCACCATGAACGCCGCCTAAAGGATTGAGATGGCGTTTGTCTGCTTGAACTTCGAATGTCACTTGACCACTTTCAATTTGAGTGGGTTTCATGGGAATGGTTTCACTGATACTTGCAGGTGGAATATGTCCAGCAGCCATGGCTTGCAGGAGTTGTAAGCCTGTCATTTCTTTTGGATTCATTCTTTTTTCCCTTTATTTCATTTTGCGCAGTTTTAATTTGGTATTCACAAGTTCCAAAATAGAACTTGTGAATACCTTACACAATTGTATAAAGTAAGGTCAATGTCAACAGAATTGATAGTAATGGAAGATTGAGTCATGAAATGGACGGAAGCCACGGAGCAAAATTGTCCTATCGCTCAAAGTCTAGCGATTTTTGGTGATCGTTGGACGCTATTGATTATCCGAAATGCATTTTTAGGAATGACGCGTTTTGAACATTTCCAAAAAAATTTAGGTGTCACGCGTCATGTTTTGGCTGAACGTCTTGCTCGCTTGGTTGAGCATGGAATTTTCGAAAAGAAAGCCTATATAGATCGTCAGCAACGTTTTGAGTATGTATTGACTCTAAAAGGTCAAAACCTCAGACCTATATTGATGGCAATGGTCGAGTGGGGTGTAAGTTGGACTGAGGCTGAGATTTCAACTCAAATGATCTCTAAGCTGAAATAGGAGAAGCTAAAATATAATAAAAAGCCTAAGGAACGCGTCTAAATTTGAATGTATAACATTCCAAAGCGATCGACCTCATCAGAAATTTAAACAGCAATAACGGTGAATACCATGCAGGGAAAGTGTTTATGCGGGGAAACGGTTTTTAGTTTTGAATTAATCAACCATGATGTACATGCGTGTCATTGTTCTATTTGTCGTAATCAGACCAGTGGTGCAAACATGACGATTGATATTGAAATGGACAGTTTAAAATTTTTAAAAGATCAAAACCTATCCATCTATGCATCATCAGATTGGGCGGAACGTGGTTTTTGTAATCATTGTGGAACGGTATTGTTTTGGCGGATGAAGGATCAAAACTACGTTAATATCAATGTATTTGCCATTGAACATGCTCCTTCAAATTTGAACTTTAATACTGAAGTTTATATTGATCATAAGCCTGATTTTTATGCGTTTAAAAATGAAACACTGAAGCTGACAGAGGCAGATGTCGTTGCATTATTTAATGAAGAGTAAAAATTAAAATTTTATTAATTAACCCGAATCCTGCTTAAGCCGATGAATCAATAATTTGAATAGTTGGCTTATTTCGATGGGTTAATTGATATGCGCATAGCGAGGCGTAAATCCCACTTAGAAATCCATGAATGCTACGTGCTTTA